>CAYSRA010000029.1:0-27053 GCA_964433205.1 uncultured Thiohalobacter sp.
GGTGTGGACTTCCGCGCGACCGGCAACGCACCCGACTGGTCGCTGGACATAACCCTGGATGGCGATATGCAGCTGGTAACGGAGGCAGGCGGTGCCCGCTACCACTTCATCACCCCCAAAGCACTGGTACTGGAAAGCGAACGCAAAACGCTGTATTCGACTCAGAACAAGGCACACCAGATCATCGTCGAACTCGTCGGCACACCGTGCCGCGATACCGCTAGCGGCGAAACGCGGGAAGTTACCGTCCATGTCAGCCTGGACGACCGGAAACTGCAAGGCTGTGGTGGCGCGCTGCATTGAAGATGAGCCGGGCTAATCGCAATACAGGCGGGTTGCAGGGTGAAGCACATGTCTGGTTCATCCGGCCGGAGTCTGTCCGTGAGCCCGCCATTCTTCAGCGTTGCCGGGACATGCTGGACGCACATGAACACAAGCAACTCGACCGGTTTCTGGCTGCCGATGACAGTCACCGTTACCTGGTATCACATGCACTGGTGCGCAGCGTGCTGTCACGCTATGCCGGAGTTGAACCGTCCGATTTGTGTTTCGAACAGGGGCCACACGGGCGCCCGGAACTCGTCTGCGACCACCTGTCGCCACTGCGCTTCAACCTGACCCATACCCCCGGGCTGGCCGCCTGCATCGTCACACTCGACGACGATTGCGGCATCGACGCCGAACAACTGCGGAATCGCAGCAACTCGCTGGGGGTTGCAAAACGCATGTTTTCCGCGCCGGAACTGCAACAACTCATGCGGTGCAAGGGACAAACTTTTCTGGAATACTTTTATGAACACTGGACGCTGCGCGAAGCCTACGTAAAGGCGCGTGGTATCGGTATCAGTTTTCCGACCCGGCAACTCCATTTCAGCGTTGAGCAGAAAGAGGTCAGCGCAAGGTTTGACGTTACCGTTGACGATCGCGGCGATGACTGGCACTTCCAGCTTTTCCGGCCCGATGACACGCACATCGCCGCACTCGCCCTGCGCCGCGGACCGGGCACGAACAAGCGCATCCGTACCCGCCATTTCGATTTCAACGACTAAATCCGGTACAACCCCGGCTGGCGACTATAAGAAGTTGAACAGGTTGAGATTCTGAACCTTGATAAAAGCCTGCTGGGCGGCCTGCAGGGAAACACTTTGCCGACTCAGCCGGCTGGCAGCTTCCGCATAATCGAGATCTTCAACCGTGGAACGGGTCTGCTCCAGCTGGTCCAGCAGGGCTTCGTTAATGCTCCGCTGACTGTCGAGCGCGTTGAGGCGAGCCCCCGCCGACGCCCTGAATCCCAGCAAGTGATCCATGGCGCGGTCGATCTGGGCCAGGCTGCTGCTGTTGGGTGCATTGGCTTCCAGATCGCTCGCCAGCGTTTCAAGGGTCGCAAAGACACTTTCAAAGCCACCGCCGCCATCCGGTATATCCATGAATACCGCCTGCCCTGAATCGCCGTCGGCGACCTGCCGTGCCGGCCCGATCTGGAGCTGACGCTGGCCCGTATCGCCCGCGTAAGTGAAAACACTCGGCGGACTTTCACTGAACGGAACCGTCAGCACCTGGAAACCCGAAAACATAAACTGGCCATTGGCGTCCTTGCGGTTGGC
Source organism: uncultured Thiohalobacter sp. (assembly GCA_964433205.1). Classification (GTDB taxonomy): domain Bacteria; phylum Pseudomonadota; class Gammaproteobacteria; order DSM-19610; family DSM-19610; genus Thiogranum. The sequence goes on from CAYSRA010000029.1 coordinate 1,605, forward strand.
GAGACCCATCACCTCGTCGGCAAGCTGACGGATTTCGGCGGCAATAGCGGTGCGTTCCGGCAGACCATTGGTATCATTCAGCCCTGCCACGGTAAGCTCCCTGACACGCTGCAGGGCATCGCCCACCGCTCCCAGCGCAGAATCTTCCAGCTCCAGCCGTGTACGGGCGGCAAGAATATTCTTCTGGTACTGCGCCGTGGTACTGGCAGATTCTGACAGGCCAACCAGTCGTGCTGCACCGGTGGGATCATCACTGGGGCTGTTGATACGCTTGCCCGTCGACAACTGGTTTTGTGTTTTAAACAGCTGCGTCTGCTGATCAAGTATAGAGTTCACGCCCTGACGAAACATCTGCAAGGTACCGATACGCATGCTTATCTCCCTACCGCATTCAACAGGGTCTGGAAGGTGGCGTCAGCCACCGAGATTACCTGTGCGATGGCCTGGTAGGCCTGCTGGAAACGGATCAGGTCGGCGGCTTCTTCATCGAGGTTGACACCCGACAGCGCATCGCGCGACTCCTGGGCCTGCGTCCGCAATGCCGACTGTGCCTGGGCGGAAATTTCCGCGCTACGGGTCTGCGTTCCCAACTTGCCGATCAGCTGACCGTACGCCCCCTGGAAACTGGTAGTGCCGTTTTCCATTGTCTGCGATGTCTGCAACCCGGCCAGCAGCAGTGCATTGCTGTTGTCGCCGGGGGCCGGGCCGGCGGCCATAGCCGCTGCGGCAATTCCACGCGGGTTGCTGATCAACAAACCCATCCCCGCCGCACCGCTGCGCGTGGGCCGAATCTGGAAACGGTCGCCGGCTGCAGCACCCGCGGTAACCTCGACACTGAGGCCGTCGAACAGGAAGGGATCGACCGGCGTACCACTGCCGGTCATAGTCACTGCCTGTCCATCGCTGACGCGCCTGAGCGACCATACTGCACCATCAAAAGCCAGGGTGTAATCTTCGGTCGTCAGGTTATCGATGTTGGCACTGTCAAAGGTGGCGGTTACGGTCGCTGTGCCGGTGTTGTTTCCGCTACCCGCCGCCACGGGTGTAGTTACGGAAAAATAGTTCGTTCCGGCCACCCCGTCGAGATCCATGCCCGCTGAGTGCTGAATGTTGAAGTCGGTACCCAGGCTGACCGCAATGCGTCCCAGCGAGTTCTGCGCCGGGTTCAGGACCTTGTCGCGGAAATCCAGCAGTGCACCGAGTTTGCCGCCACTGAGGCTTTCGGTGATCACGGCGGTGGCGCCACCACTGACCATCGCGATCTCGGAACGGTTGGCATCGAACTCGTTGCGCACTGTCGTTAAAGGCGTATCCAGGAACCGGGTCACCAGCGCCTGACCGCTGCCGACGAACACATTCACTGCCCCGTCATCCTGCTGCACCGTACGCACCGCAATCAGCTCCGACAACTGGTTGATCATGCCGTCACGCTTGTCGAGCAGATCGTTCGGTACAGCACCACTGCCCTGGCTGGAAGCATCGACAATACTGCGGTTTGCGTCGGCAATCCCCGCACTCAGACCATTGATCTCGGTCACGATATTATCGAGGTTGCCGTTGATCTCACGGCGCATGGAATCGAGCTGGCTGTCCAGGTTCTGTAATCGCGCCACCAGCGAATCGGACCCCGACAACATCAACTGGCGCGCCGGTATGGATGCGGGGTCATCGGCAACCGTTTGCACCGCAGCAAAGAAATCCTCAAGGCCGGCGCCGAGACCGGCGTCGGGGTCCCCCAGCAGGTTGGTGACACGCTCGGAAAAACGGAAAAAGGTTTCGTACTGTGAGGTGGAACTGCTGGTCTCGCGCAGGCGGTCCACCGTAAACTGGTCGAACATTCGCTCGATGCTTTCGATCTTGACGCCGTTACCAATATAACCCTGTCCAGTGAAGCTGGACGGGCGAGTGCCCAGTTCAATACGCTGGCGCGAATAGTTTTCGTTATTCGCGTTGCTTATATTGTTACCGGTCACCGAAATTGCGCGCTGGAAGGCCTGCAAACCGGAAGCCGCGGTACCGAGCAATCCTACCGCCATGACACGAACTCCGGCCGGGTGTAACAGGTGTCAATATACAGCTTCATGGACTTTACCTCGTTATCCGCCTAACGGCTCGCGGGCGGCTACACTGATGTCTGAAACCGTGTTCCGGAGCAGTTCGCTATTCATAATCCGGTTGATCTTTGTCGAATAATCGGGATCAGTGGCATAACCGGCCGCCGACAACGCCTGCGCAAAGGCCGGCGCATCGCCTGCCTGTCGCAGCGCATCCTGATAGCGCGGATTACGTTTCAAAAAATCGACATAATCGGAGAAACTTTCCTGCGGTGATGCGTAAGCGCGAAACCGGGCACGCTCCCTGCGCATCAAACCGTCCCTGAACTCAACAGTTTCTGTGGTCACCCGCGCGCCCTGCCAGCCGGCGTCGGCCTTGATACCAAACAGGTTGAAACTGTTGGCACCGTCCGCGCCGCGGATCATATGCTGCCCCCAGCCTGTTTCCAGCGCTGCCTGGGCAACAAGCATCTCCGGGCGGGCTCCCAGTTCATCGGCGGCGCGTCTGGCATGCGGCCAGAGTTCACGTACAAACTCCGTCGGTGACCCCGGCGCCCAGTCCCGCGCCAGATCCTCTTCCGGGCCTGTGCCCATGACCTCTTCGAGCGCCAGCGGAGTCGATGGGGCAACGCTCAGCCGGTTGAATGTCTGCCGCGACGGAACAGCCATTGGCGCTACGGGTTCTGCACCGGCGTCAACGTCCTGCTTGTTGTCGCCGCTGCTGTCTGCGCCCTGTTGTCTGCGCAGTTGCTGCACCATTATTTCCGCCAGACCAATGCCGGCACCCTGACTCATTTCGATGGAAATCTGCTTGTCGAACATCGCCTGGTAGGTTTTGGTGTGTTCATTGTCCAGCATGCTATCGCCGAGACTGGCGTCGCGCATGCTTTTCAGCATCATCTGCACGAACAGCGCCTCGAACTGGCCTGCCACCTTGCGCAGCGTCTCCTCGCTGTCACCATCCGCCCGGGCACGACTGCGCAGCGCGTTAAGGCCGCTGAAATCAGTGTAGACGTCGGTCTGGAGAATACCCTGTGTCACGTTGCGGCTCCGGCCTATATCACGATCAGTTCAGCGCGCAGGGCGCCCACGCCCTTGAGCGCCTGGAGTATCGACACCAGATCCGCCGGTGTGGCACCAACCCGATTCACCGCATCGACCACCTCCTGCAAAGTGATACCCGGGTCGAACAGGAACATTCGATCGCCTTCCTGAACCACATCGATATCGCTCTGTGCGGTGACCGCTGTCGTACCGCTGGAGAAAGCACCCGGCTGGCTGACCTGGGTATTTTCCGAAATGGTTACAACCAGCGAACCGTGGGAAACCGCCGCAGGACGAATTCTCACCGTGTCGCCGATGACGACCGTACCGGTACGTGAGTTGATAATGACGCGCGCCGAAGCCTCCCCCGGCTCGACAACAATGTTTTCAACCAGGGAGGCAAACGCCACCCGCTGAGCGGGATCACGTGGCGCGTTGACCTGAATGGAAACCGCGTCGAGTGGTCGCGCAATACCGGAACCGACGGTCTCGTTGATTGCCCTGGCCAGCCGGTTGGCGGTGGTGAAATCGGAACGATTGAGGTTGAGCGTAATGACGTCACCGCTCAGGAACGGGTTCTTGACAAGGCGTTCTACCGTAGCGCCGTTGGGTATACTGCCGACACTCGGAATATTGACCGTCACACTCGAACCGTCGCTGCCCGCAGCGTTGAGGCCACTGACTAGCAGGTCACCCTGACCGATAGCGTAGATCCGCCCGTCAGCGCCCTTCAACGGCGTCATCAGCAGGCTTCCCCCGCGCAAACTCTTGGCATTGCCGATAGACGACACCGTGATATCGATGGTCTGTCCTACCTTGGCAAATGCCGGCAGGGTGGCGTGTACGGCAACAGCCGCCACATTCTTCAACTGCGGATTGGTGCCAGGCGGCACGGTGATACCAAACTGCTGCAGCATGTTGTTCAGGCTTTGTATGGTAAAGGGCGTCTGGCTGGTCTGGTCGCCACTACCATCCAGCCCGACAACCAGGCCATAGCCTACCAGCTGGTTGTCACGCACACCGGCGATATGAGTAAGGTCCTTGATACGTTCCGCCAACGCACTGCCGGACAGCAGTGCAAGGGCTAAAACAAAAATTATTCTGCGCATGTTCATGTACCGCCTTGTCAGAAGGGCCAGATCGGACTGTTGAAGAACTTGGCCAGCCAGCCCATTTCGTTGGCATCGGCAAGGAAACCTTTGCCACTATAGGTAATACGCGCGTCGGCTATCTGGGTCGACAACACGGTGTTCAGGGTGCTGACATCCTGGGGACGCACGATGCCGGAAATCTGGATGAACTCCTCGCCCTTGTTCAGAGTCAGCCACTTCTCTCCACGGATGACGAGGTTTCCGTTCGGGAGCACGTCCGCAATGGTGACCGTAATATTGCCACTGAGGCTGTTGCTCTGACTGGCATCGGCGGCGCCTTCAAATGCGTTTGAGGATTCCAGTTCGGCTGCCAGCGTATTATTGCGGTTACTGTCGAGCGGGATTATGCCCGGTGCATTGAAGGTCGGAATCGCGCCGAGGATGGTCGGGCTGGCGACACTGGTCTGCTGCGTTTTATCGGTCGTGGTCGTGGCGGTCTTCGACGCCGAGGTACTTTCCTGCAGCACGACGGTGATGATGTCACCGACACGACGCGCCTTCACATCCTCAAACAGGCGTACGTCACGGGCTGACTGGTAGATGGAACCGTCACCACTCTGCTCGGTAATATAGGCCCGCGGAAGCGTCGGACGGTAACTGTCGCGTGGTGGCGGTGTCGTCGCGCACCCGCCCAGCACCAGCAATGCTGCCAGCGCGAGCAGTAATTTCGTCAGATTTCCCGGCAAATTGATCATTTCAGCGCACCTGCTCATTCGTGCTCAGAGGTTGGATGTCACAAACTGCAGCATGCGATCGGTGGTCTGGATCGCCTTGGAGTTCATTTCGTAGGCGCGCTGGGTTTCGATCATATTCACCAGTTCTTCCACGACATTGACATTGGACGTCTCCAGCGCGCCCTGGATAACAGAGCCGATCCCGTTCAGTCCGGGTGTGCCCGTGCTGGGGGAACCGCTGGAAGCGGTTTCAACAAACAGATTTCCGCCAATGGCCTGCAGGCCGGTCGGATTGATGAAGTCCGCCAGCTGAAGGCTGCCGAGCTGGGTCGGTGCGGCACTGCCCGGTGTCAGCGCCGACACCACCCCGTCCGAGCCAATGGTGATACTGGTCGCATCGCTCGGGATGGTGACTGCGGGCTGCAGAACCAGGCCGCTGGCGTTGACCAGTTGCCCTGTCTGGTCCATCTTGAACGAGCCATCACGGCTGTAGGCAATGTTGCCATCAGGCTGGAGGATCTGGAAAAAACCGCGCCCCTGGATGGCAACGTCCAGGCTGTTGCCCGTTTGCACGATATTACCGAGCGTCTGAATCTTCTCGGTCGCCACCGTCCGCACACCGGTGCCAAGCTGCAGCCCGGTCGGCAAACGATTGTTCTGTGACGACAGCGCACCGACCTGTCGAACGTTCTGGTACAGCATATCCTCGAACACCGCGCGGTCGCGCTTGAAACCGGTGGTATTTACGTTGGCCAGATTGTTGGAAATTACACTCATGCGCGTCTGCTGCGCTTCGAGTCCGGTTTTTGCTATCCACAGTGCCTTGTCCATGCTGTTACCTCATCAATACTCGTTGCCGCTAGCCCATGCTCATCAGCTGGGTTGCTTTTTCGTCCATTTCCTTGGCTGTCGACATGATCTTCACGCTCATCTCGTACTGCCGGGCAATACTGATCATGTCCACCATTGCCTCCACACCGCTCACGTTGCTGAATTCGAGCGCGCCGCTGGTCAGCGTGACATCACTGCTGTCCGGCGCCGTGCTGCCGTCGCGCATGCGCAGCAGTCCGTCCTCGCCCTTTATCAGATCCTGATGGGGGGGGGAAACCATTTTGATGCGCGACACCTCTGCCAGTGTGGAGGATGTCTGGCCGATCGGCCGCACGGAGACGGTGCCGTCGCTGCCAATCTCCAGCGTTTCATACTCGGGAATGACCACCGGACCGCCGTTACCCAGAACCGGGTGTCCGGCCGCCGTCGTCAGTTGACCATTGATGTTGACGCGAAGATTGCCCGCACGGGTATAGGCTTCACTACCATCCGGCGCCTGCACCGCGATCCAGCCATTTCCATTGACCGCGATATCCAGCATTCGTCCGGTGGCCTGTATGGAGCCCTTTGCATTGCTGACACCGACGCTTTCCGCGACGGCGAAGGCCCGTGTCTGGAACCCCGAACCCCGCACCGTCTGGGTACGAAAATTCGCCAGGTCGGCCTGAAAACCGACCGTGTTGGCGTTGGCCAGGTTGTTGCCGTTGACCGACTGCGAACGAAGCAACTGCTTGGCTCCACTGGCGGCAACAAATACGACGCGATCCATGTGTTACTCCTGTCCGCTGTTAACGGATATTAATGATGGTCTGGGTGATCGCATCCGCCGTGGTAATCACCTGGGCGTTAGCCTGGAAATTGCGCTGCGCAGTGATCATGCTGACCAGTTCTTCGGTAAGGTCCACATTGGATCCCTCCAGCGCACCGGACTGGATCAGCCCGGCGGCACCAGTGCCAGGGGCTCCCACCAGCGGTGCGCCGGAATCGAAAGTCTCTGCCCAACTGGTGTCACCGAGCTGGCGCAATCCCTGGGCATTGTTGAAGGTAGCGATGGCGATCTGCCCAAGGGTGCGCGACTGACCGTTGGTGAAGCGTGAGGTGATGACGCCGGTATCACTTATATCGATACCACTCAGGCGACCGGTCGCGAAACCATCCTGGGTCAGCGCGTTAACACTGAAAGGACTGCCGTACTGGGAGGTATTGTTGTAGTCAACACTCACAGTCATAGCTGCCGCACCACCAGATGGCGTAAAAGTCATACTGGTTGAAGTGGGAGGCAAGATGGCGCCGGTGTTATCAAAAGTAATGGTTTCACCGGCCGGTGCGCCCGAATTCACCTGTACCCCGTCGACATACTGGAAGACATCCCAGGTGTTGTCCGCTGTCTTGCGAAAGTACATGGTATTGAGGTGTGGCGAGCCCAGGCTGTCAAAAAGTGTCAGCGATGTCGAGTTGTTATAGGAACTCGCATCCGTCGTACTGAAGGCTGCAGTCGGTATGCCTGCTGAAGCGTCCAGGTTGGCCTGCACATCGATCGCGGTGGTTGCCGCCGGAGCGATGTCAGATCGATCCAGCTGCAGGGGGCCGGTAGCGCCGGTGATATTCCCGCCGGCATCCGCCTGGAAAATGGTCAGTTGCTGCTGCTGGTTGTTGACCACGAAACCATTTCGGTCGACACCCAATGCGCCGGCACGGGTATAGGCGTTGGTACCATTATCATTCATGATCAGGAAACCTTGCCCGCTGATGGCCAGATCCAGGTTGTTGTCGGTAAAACCGATATTGCCCTGGGTAAACTGCTGCGAGACCGATGACACCCGTACGCCGGTACCGATGGCGTTGGCGGTAACACCCAGATTCGAGGTCGCAAAAACATCCGCGAACTCTGCACGTGACTCCTTGAAGCCCGTGGTACTGGCGTTGGCCACGTTGTTACCAATAATCCGCAGATCCGCGGATGCTGCGTTCAAACCACTAAGTGCTGTACGAAACGGCATGATGTATCTCCTTCAGCCAGTCGGTTACAGGATCTGCCGGACTTCCTTGAAGTCCAGCGCCCCGATACCATCAAGATCCAGCAACAGGCCACCGCTGTTGCTCAATGTCACGCTTTTGACTTCCGAAACCAGCAGCGTATCGACCGCTTCATTGCGGCCATCAATACTGGCTTCGGCGCTCACAAAATAATTGCCCGGCGATGCATACTGCCCGTCACCGCGAAGCCCATCCCACTGGAAATCAAGGTTGCCGGCAACCTGCGAGCCGAGATCAACCCGGCGAACCAACTGCCCGGCCTGATCGAATATGCTCACCGTCACGTCAGCACTGGCAGCCGGAAGCTGCACGCTGCCACGAATACTGCCGCCCGGCTGTAACGACGCAACGCCGGTCGGCGCAAGAACTGACCGGCCAATCAAACCGGATGCCTGTAATGCCTGGTTCGAAACCAGCGAGGAACTAAGCTGTTCAAATCCGCTATTCAGGTCACCAATGCCCTCAACGGTCGAGAACTGGGCGATCTGGGTGAGGAAATCACCGCTTTCCATGGGTTTGAAGGGATCCTGGTTCTGCAACTGGGTCGTCATCAACTCCAGGAATTCCTGCTGGCCCAGTCCCTTTCGGCTGGTCTCCTTGTTCAGGTCCTGCACGGATCTGAATTCGAGACCCTGTACTCCATTTTGTGTATCAATCATCTGGATTGTCCTGTGTACTGTGTTTCGGTTACTGGCCCAGGCGCAGTGTTGCCAGGATCATTTGCTTGGAGGTGTTCAGTACCTCGACATTGCTCTGGTAAGCACGTGATGCGGATATCATGTTGGCCATTTCATCCACGACATTAACGTTGGGCAGAAAGATGTAGCCCTTTTCGTCCGCCAGCGGATGATCGGGCTGGTAACGTGTTTCCAGCGACGCCTTGTTCTCGACAATATCCTTCACCTCAACGCCATAGCTGACCCGGTCTCCCTGCAACGATTTCATCATCGTCGAGAAAACAGGACTTTTTGCGTGGTAAGTGGTCTGTTCACTGGTGCCGACACTCTGGGCGTTGGCGAGGTTGCTGGCGGTCACGTTCAAACGTACCGACTGGGCGCTCATGGCCGAACCGGAAATATCAAAAACATTAAACAGGGACATTTATCGGTCTCCCTTTATGGCCAGTTTCAGGCCGCTGAACTTGCCACCGAGAAATGTCAACGTTGACTGGTAGCGAATTGCGTTCTCGGTGAACCTGGCTTTTTCCTGCTGGGAATCGACGGTATTGCCATCGAGCGAGGGTTGTGTCGGCACACGGTAGAGGACTTCAGGGCTGGACGTTCTGTTGCCGGCCGAGGCGATATGGTTGCCGCGCGTCGTTTTGAGTGCCAGCTGGTCGCCGGATGCCTGCGACAGTGCCGCCCTGAAATCGATATCGCGTGCCTTGTAACCGGGCGTATCGGCATTGGCGATATTGGACGCCAGCAGACCGGAACGCTTGCTGTACACGGCAAGGTCTGCCGGCAGATTTCCGAGTGCTTTGTCGATGCTGATTGACATATTGCCTCCTGCAATACCTGGTTTGCAGGAACTAAAGCAACAGCTGTGCCAAACCCGTTTCGTTACGGGAGATCAAGGAGTTGCGGGGATTCTTCCGGTTTCGGATCGTTACCACCGGCAAGCACTGACCGCCCGACGGCAAGACCCGGCAAGCGGGAACGCTATTTTTTCCGGTACACCACGCCGCGCGGGCAGCGCACCATATCAAAGGCATCGGAATACTGCGAGATGGACTCGGATGCCCCGAGAAACAGATAACCTTGCGGGTTCAGCGTATCAGCCATGCGGGAAAGAATGTCTTTCTTTGAGTCACTGGAAAAATAGATCAGCACGTTGCGACAGAAGATAATGTCGAACTTCCCCAGCGCCGCGTAGCTGCTCTGCAGGTTGGCCAGTGTAAATCGCACCCGCCGGCGGATGTCATCACGCACCTGCCAGCGTTCCTCCCAGTGCGCGGTATCCCGTTTGAAATAGCGCTGCTTCAGGTCTTCCGGCAAACCACGGGCAAGTTGCATCGGGTCGTAGTAAGCCGCTTTGGCCTCTTCCAGTACGGCTGTCGAGATATCAGTGGCAACAATCTGCACATCAGACAGGGCGGTCGGGTTGCGCGACAGGTACTGTTGTACCACCATGCTGATTGAATAGGGCTCCTGGCCGGTCGAACAGGCCGCCGACCAGATACGCAGGTTGCGCTGCCGACGATCGGAAAATGCCGGCAGAACGGTCTCTTCAAGAATGGTAAAAGGGTGTTCGTCGCGAAACCAGAACGTTTCGTTGGTCGTCATGGCCTCGATAACGCGCTCGCGCAGCGCCCCGTCGTGACGCTCGCGGTGCAGCTTGCTGACCAGTTCTCCCAGCCCGCTGGCGCCGCTTTCCCGAACCAGTTTCCCCAACCGGCTCTGTACCAGGTAATGCTTGTTTTCACCCAGCATGATGCCGCACGCTTCTTCCAGAAAGCGGCGGAATTCCTCGTATTCATCGGGTCTGATACTCGACAGCGTCAAACGTGAATTTCCTTATTCCCTCGCGAACCGGTACGCATACCGTTCAGTAACCTGACGCAGGATTCATGGTAACGCGCTAGCGGTTCCTTGCGTCCTGCCAGAACTTCAATCGGCCAAGCACGGTCTTGGCAAGAATATCCGGCTGAAACTTGGCGATAAAATCGTTAGCACCCACTTTTTCCACCATCGCCTTGTTGAACACGCCGCTCAGCGAGGTATGCAACAGGATGTGGAGCTTGTCGAGGCGCGGATCCCGGCGCACCTCGGTGGTAAAGGTATACCCATCCATTTCCGGCATCTCGATATCGGAAATCACCATGAAAAGACGCTCGTGCAGGGGAATATCCGCATCGTCCCCGGCCCACTGCTGCAGCTGCTCCAGCGCCTGTTTTCCATCCTGTACCAGGAAGCATTCAATACCGAGTTTTTCCAGCGTTCGCTTGATCTGGTTGCGCGCCACCGACGAATCGTCAGCCACCAGTACGATGGGCTTGCGCTCGGCATCCTGATCATCAGCCTCATCGATAAGGTCCTGCGAGACATCCTCGTTCCAGCCGACGACTTCCGCCAGCACTTTTTCGACATCGAGAATTTCCACCAGTTCACCCTCCACCTTGGTCACGGCGGTCAGGTAATTTTCGTTGCCGATTCCGCGCGGCGGAGGCAGGATTTCAGACCAGTTCATGTTCACGATCCGGTCCACCCCGCCAACCAGGAAGCCCTGCACATACTGATTATACTCGGTCACCACCACGAACTTCTCGGCGGGATTGTCGACGCCGCGCCCGCCGATGGCGCGCCCCAGGTCCATGACGGTAATGGTCCGGCCACGCATATTGGCAATACCGCGCACCACCGGGTGAGCATCCGGGATGCAGGTCAATGGCGGGCACTGGATGACTTCCTGCACCTTGAAAACGTTTATTCCGAACAACTGTTTTCCGGCAAGCCGAAACAACAGCAATTCCAGCCGGTTGTGGCCCGCCAGCTGGGTACGCAGATCAACATTGGCCAATACGCCGCTCATGGCTCTCACTCCCTTGTATAACGGTGGTAATTTCTTGAACGGGCTATCGGCGCTGTGCGCCGAAGCTTGACCGGAAAACAGGCATGGCACATGAATTGCAATTTTCCCGGGCAACTACCGACCGGAACACGGGGAACACCATGAACCCAGCAACTTTCTTTCGTTTTTTCATACTATTGACAGCCGCCGCCGTACACAGCACGGCAATCCACGCCGGCCAACCGGCAACCGCATGGCAAGACCGTGCCGCCATCCGCACCACGGCGGAGAGCTATCTGCAAGCGGTCGTCCGCGCTCAGCACGAGGGCCGCACCCGGATCCGCCTCGGGCAACTGGATCCACGTCTGCGTCTGAAGGCCTGCCACGTACCGCTGGAGAGTTTCACGCCCCCCGGCAGCCGCATGCTGGGCAACACGACGGTTGGTGTACGCTGCCCTGAAACGGGTGGCTGGAGTATCTACGTCTCTGCCCGCATCGACGTTTTCGGCCCGGTACTGGTTGCCCGGCAGCCACTTGTTCGCGGCACCGTGGCGCAGGCATCGGATTTTGAACGGGTGGAGCGCAATCTCGCCAACCTGCCCTACGGCTACTACACCGACCCGGAAGCCGTCATCGGCATGATCGCAAAACGCCCGATCTCTATCGCCGCCGTCGTCACCCCGCAGATGCTCCAGGCACCGAAACTGGTCCGGCGCGGTGACCGCGTGGTGGTAATTGCCGAGTCGGGCAGCTTGAAGATCCGCAGCAGCGGCAAGGCGCTTGGCGACGGGAAATCCGGCGATCTGATCCGGGTGGAGGCGGCTGGATCACGACGCATTGTTGATGGTATCGTTGTTTCACGAGGCGTCGTAAAAGTGACGCTTTAGTGGTGACCCCGCAAAAAGCGCCTAAAGTTATTGAAGTAACGGGCGATATTGGGTCTGTAACCGACGTGAAACAGAGCCTGAGGAACCTGAAATGGAAATAGAAAACAACCGAGTAGCTACGCTGGTAACTTCCGGCAACAGCCAGGGCACACCGGTTGAAAACCAGGGTGGCGAAAAATCCGCCACCAAATCCGCGGATGCCGGCGCCGCCAGCGCGGGCGCGGATCGCGTCAGCCTGACGGGTGAAGCCCGCCAGTTGCAGGCCCTCGAAACCCGCATTGCCAGCGAACCCGTGGTCGATACACAGCGCGTGAATGCCGTTCGCAGTGCAGTGGAAAACGGCACTTTCACCATCAACCCGGAACGCATCGCCGAGAAGATGATGAGCCTTGAGCAGGCACTCACGGACATGAGGTAGAAACATGCAAAACGAAGGGAATGAGCATCCGCTGGAAGCCACGCTGACACAGGAAGTCGAATGCACCCGACAACTGCTCGACTGCCTGGAAGCCGAGCGCACCGCACTGATTGAGCGCGACATCGATACCCTCGAGGTCACCACACGCGATAAACTCGACTGCAGCCGGAGACTCGAGGAACTCGAGGCCCGACGTGAAACTCTGCTCCGGTCGCTGGGGTTCGAGAACACACCGGGCAGCGTGCGGCAGTGTTTCAACTCCCTGCCCTGTGCCGGGCAGCTGCTCCGGCTGTGGCAACAGATCCTGAACAATATCGAAGCCTGCAAGGCTGGCAACCTGGCCAATGGCGGCATTCTCGAATCCGGCCGCCAGCACGTCGAACAGGCACTGAGTATCCTGCGTGGCCAGACCGGCGCACCCGCGGTATATGCCCCGGACGGCGAAGCGCGGGCCGCACTTGGCCAGCGCGAACTCGGCAAGGTCTGACACCACACTCAAGACCGGCCGCATCAGGCCGATCATTATCCCGATAAGGATAATTTACTACTGAAACGTGGAGAACCGGCGCGCGCAAACTGTGCGTCGGACAGGACCAATGTTCGCTACATTAAAACGTGCAGCCCGGCAGAAAACCTCAGCTAACGGCGAGGAAAATGTTACCAGCCGCAGCGTGATCGTCGCCACGCTGCACCAGCTCAAGGCCGAGCACGAGCTGCTCAGCGTGCGCGTACCCGGTTGTCCGGACACGGCCAGCAGTGCCATTCTCGGTGTCCGGGAAGAACAGGGCTGCTACTACCTCGACGAACTCAACCTGCCGGCGGCGCACAAGGCATTTCTCAGGGAGCGCAAGGCAATCATCCATTGCCGGCTGCAGGGAATGGAGGTCCGCTTGCCCTGCCAACTGCTGAAAGCCAGCCGCGAAGGCGGCATCGCCCTGTATCGTATCAGCATCCCCAACCGCATCGTACGGGTTCAGCGCCGCGAGCACTTTCGACTGCGCCTGAACCCGGGACTGATGATCCCCGTCACGGTGCCGCGACTGGAAGGCGATCGGGCCATGGGTGAGGCTTTTGACCTGTCAGCGGGCGGAGTTGGCGCCTTCATCAATACCCGCAACGTACCCAGCCGCGGGCAGATTCTGTCCGAGGTCTCGATTGCCCTGCCGGAAGCACCGTCTTTCAAAACCAACCTGGAAATACGCTTTGCGCGCGTCGATGATATCCATCACATGCTGCGTATTGGCGGCCGCTTCGTCAGCCTGAACCGCAACCAGGAGCGCGTAATCGCGCACTTTCTTGCCGAACAGCAGCGCAAGCGCCGGCGTCACACGCCGCCCTGATCCCGCGCAGCCGGCATACCCCGGCGCACCACTGCAACAACCGCCTGTCCCAGCGCAATGCCGCCATCGTTGACCGGCACCTGCTGTGAACGGATCACCTCGAAACCCCGCTGTCTGCACGCACCGCTCACGCCCTCCAGCACCAGCCGGTTCTGAAACACCCCGCCACCCAGCGCAATGGTTTTCACACCATGCTGACCGGCCAGTTCCGTAGCCAGATCGGCAACGGCGCGAATCAGGCCGTGATGAAAACGTGCGGCAATGCGCGCCGGCTTCACGTTGCCGCGGATATCGTCCAGTAATGCACGCCACAGGGGCGCCCAGTCCAGTTGCGAAACAGCCCCTTCACGCGTCACCGCGGCCCGGTAGGCCGCTCCTTCCTCCTCATCGAAAACCGGTGTCGCCAGTGCCTCCAGTTCTATCGCAGCCTGTCCTTCGTATACGACACGGTCGCGGCATATGCCGAGCGCGGCGGCCACCGCATCGAACAAGCGACCGCAGGACGATGAAAGCGGGCTGTTGAGGCCTTTGCGCATCATGGTGTCGAGGATTTTCAGCGGCTTGCCGCCCAGAAAGCGTACGACGTCGAGTGCTTCGTAGACCTCCAGCACGGCTGGCCAGCCGAGCGCCATTGCCAGATGCGCATAGGTGTTGCGCCAGGGCTCGCGTATGGCCTGCACGCCACCCGGCATGGGAACCGGCTGAAAGCAGGCCAGACGCTCGAAACCGGCGTAGTCGGCAAGCAGGAATTCCCCGCCCCACAGCGTCCCGTCCGACCCGAAACCGAGACCATCCAGCGCAACGCCCAGCACCGGCGCGGTATCGGCCGGCAACCCGTGTTCCGCCATGCACGCGGCGATGTGCGCGTGGTGGTGCTGCACCTCGATCATCGTTATCCCGGCATCTGTGGCCAGGGCGCGACCGGCCCGGGTGGACAGGTAATCCGGATGCTGATCCACGGCAACACAGCACGGCGAGAAATCGAACAGGTTGCGGTACAAGGCGAGATGATGATGATAATCAGCCAGGGTTGCGGCGTCTTCCAGGTCCCCCATGTGCTGGGACAGAATCGCCTTTCCGTCCTTGAGCAGGCAGAAACTGTTCTTGAGTTCGGCACCCGTTGCCAGCACTGCCGGCACAGCTTCGAAGCCCGGCGGAAGCCGCAGCGACTCCGGTGCATAGCCACGTGCGCGTCGCAGCATCTGCGGTGCACCGTCAACGACCCGCACCACCGAATCGTCCAGCCGGTTGACGATATCGCGATCGTGGAGCAGCCAGTAGTCCGCAATCCGCTGCAGCCGCTCTCCGGCATCATGGTTGTCGATACACTGGGGCTCGTCACTGAGGTTACCGGAAGTCAGCACCACCGGGCGCGCCATATCACGCATGAGCAAATGATGCAGCGGCGTATAGGGCAGCATGAAACCGAGCGTGCGTTGCCCCGGGGCCAGTTGTTCGGCCAGCCTGCCGGGAACGGCGTCAAGAATCACAATGGGCGCAGCGCGACTTTCCAGCAGTGCCTGTTCCGCCTCACTGACGCGGGCGTACTCGCGTACCATCGCCGTATCGCGTGCCATTAGTGCGAATGCCTTGCGGCAACGCCGCTTGCGCTGTCTCAGCCTTGCCACCACCGCGTCGTTGCCGGCGTCACACGCCAGGTGAATGCCGCCCAGCCCCTTCACCGCAACAATGTGGCCCTGCTCGATCAACCTGCGCGCGGCGTCGACGGCGTCCCGGGCACCCGCGATTGTTACCCGCCGGTGGTGCGCGTCCTCCAGCCACACGCCCGGCCCGCATTGCGGACAGGCATTGGGCTGGGCGTGAAAACGCCGGTCCACGGAATTCCTGTACTCCGTGAGACAGGCCGGGCACTGGACAAACGACGCCATACTGGTGCGGGCGCGGTCATAGGGAACCGCACGGATAATCGACAGGCGCGGTCCGCAGTGGGTGCAGTTGGTAAAGGGGTAGCGGAAGCGCCGGTCACGCGGATCGAAGAGCTCCTGCAGACAGGCGGGACAGGTCGCGGCATCTGCCACAACGCCGGTGTGCACAGCACTCCCGACACTCGTGCCGATACGGAAGTCCGGCGGTGCATCCCGCCCCGCAACCGGCGAGCGTTCGATGGCGTCGACACGCGCCAGGGGTGGCACTTCATCGCGCAACCGGCGCACGAACGTATCGATGGCACCGGCTTCGCCCCACACATGGATCAATACGCCTTCGCTGTCGTTACGTACCTCACCGCGCAGCGCGCAGACACGCGCCAGCCTGCAGACCGTCGGCCGGAAGCCTACACCTTGCACCTGACCGCGCACGCGGATACGTTCACCCTGCTGCGGGATACGATCGGTGGCTGACATCAGCGCCGGGGGTGCGGTAAAGCGTTCAGGTCGGGCCGGGGGAGCATGCGCATG
Source organism: uncultured Thiohalobacter sp. (assembly GCA_964433205.1). GTDB lineage: Bacteria > Pseudomonadota > Gammaproteobacteria > DSM-19610 > DSM-19610 > Thiogranum. The sequence continues at coordinate 17,968 of CAYSRA010000029.1, forward strand.
GACCGTGTTCAGCAGATACGCGGCAACTGTTCGCCGGCCAGCCAGTCGACCACGCGACTGCCACCAAAGCGGGTTTGCATCTGCACGAAACCGTGCACGTCCTCGATGACCGTGCCGATAATGGCCGCGTTACGGCCATGCGGGTGCGCCTGCATCACGGATAGCAGTCGATCCGCGTCCGTGGCCCGGCAGATACACACCAGCTTTCCTTCGTTGGCAACATACAGGGGGTCCAGCCCCAGCAGTTCACACGCGGCCGCGACCGCAGGGTTTACGGGGATCGCTTCCTCGTCCAGCTTCACGCCGACACCGGACTGGCGGGCCAGTTCGTTCAGGGTCGTTGCCAGGCCACCGCGCGTCGGGTCACGCAGACAATGTATGTCTGCAACGGCGTCTACCATATCGGCAACCAGCGTATGCAGGGCAGCGGAGTCTGACTCGATACGGGTTTCGAAGTCGAGGTTCTCGCGGCTGGACATAATGGCGACGCCGTGGTCGCCGATGGTGCCGCTGACCAGAACGGCATCACCCGGCTGCGCCCGGTCACCGGAAATATTCACCCCCGGCGGCACGACACCGACACCCGTGGTGGTGATAAAGACCCCGTCGCCCTTGCCCCTCTCCACCACCTTGGTGTCACCGGTCACCACCGGCACACCGGCGTCGGCGGCGGCTTGCGCCATGCTGATCACGATGCGTTCCAGATCGGCCAGCGGGAAACCCTCTTCGAGAATAAACGCTGCGGACAGGTAAAGGGGCCGGGCACCCGACATCGCCACATCGTTGAGCGTCCCGTGCACGGCCAATGCACCGATATCGCCACCGGGAAAAAACAGCGGGGAAATGACGTGGCCGTCCGTACTCATTACCATTCGGCCACCCTCTACCGTAAACAGCGCCTGATCGTTACCCTGGCGCAGCAGGGCGTTATCCAGGTGCCTGATGAACAATTCCTCGATCAGCTGCGCCATGGCGCGCCCCCCGCCGCCATGGGTCATGTCGACCACACCGCGGGTATCGAGACGTAGCGGGAAGCGCTTCACCAGGGCGCTCATGCGACAGACCCCGCCGAGGCCTCGACGGCATCCGGCTTCCGCAGCCTGCCGTAACTCCAGTACGCCGCACAGGCGCCCTCGGACGACACCATGCAGGAGCCCATGGGATTCTCCGGCGTACAGACCGCACCGAACAGTTTGCAGTCGGTCGGCCGCTTCACACCACGCAGGATCGACGGACACTCACAGCCCTTCACGTCGGACGCCGGCGTCACCGGCAGGTCGAATCGTTGTTCCGCATCATAATCGGCCCAGGCCGGCCGGATCCGCAACGCACTGTCGGCCACCCGGCCCAGACCGCGCCATTCAAAAGTACGCCGCAACCCGAACACCTCGGCCACCAGCGCCTGCGCCTTGCGGTTGCCCTGGCGGGTCACGGCGCGGGTGTATTCGTTCTCCACTTCGTGGCGACCTTCGTTGATCTGGCGGATCAACATCAGTACAGACTGCATGACATCCAGGGGCTCAAAGCCGGCAATCACCACCGGTTTGCGGAATTCCCCGGCAAGGTGCTCGTAGGGGCGGCTGCCGATAATGGAACTGACATGCGACGGCCCCAGGAAGCCGTCGATGCGGACGCCGCCAGTGCCGGGGGATTCAAGGATATTCCGGATCGCCGCGGGCGTGAGTACGTGATTGCAGAAGACGCTGAAATTATCCAGCCGCTCCGACTGCGCCTGTTTGATCGCCACTGCGGTGGGCGGCGTGGTGGTCTCGAAACCGATGGCGAAAAACACGACCTCTCGATCCGGCGTGTCACGCGCCACCTTGAGCGCATCGCGGATCGAATACACCATGCGCACGTCCGCGCCCGACGCCTTCGCCCTGAGCAGGCTGTTGCGACCACTGCCCGGCACACGCAGCATGTCACCGTAGGTGCAAAGAATTACCTCGTGTCGTTCCGCCAGCCGGATAGCGCTGTCGATACGCCCGACGGGCAGCACACACACCGGGCAACCGGGCCCGTGCACAAACTGCACATTATCCGGCACCAGATCCTGTACGCCGTAACGGAATATCGCGTGGGTATGTCCGCCGCAGAATTCCATGAGCCGGTAGTGGTGGCCGCTATCGGCCTCGCGTGCGATCGCCTGCGCCAGCCCCACTGCCAGATCGCGGGCGCGGAATTCCTCGACGTATTTCATGTCCCGCCCCCCTCCAGCAGACCGGCCTGCGCAAACAGTTCCAGTGTTTTCCGCGCCTCTTCCTCATCGATCCGGTTCAGCGCATAGCCCACGTGGACCAGCACGTAGTCGTCAACACCGACACCCTCGACAAGTGCGACAGAAATTTCTTTCCGGACCTCTCCGATCGCCACGATCGCCGTATCCGTCTCGGCGTCGAGGCTGACAATCCGGGCTGGCAGTGCAAGGCACATGGATTCCCCCCTTCAGCCGCGTTCGGCCGGGGCGGAGTATCCGGCCAGCAACGCCTGGCGGGTAGCCCTGATCCACTGACACCAGCTGTCGAGACCGTCACCGCGCGTCGCAGAGACCTGCAACACCTCGATACCGGGATTCACGCGGCGGGCGTAGCCGATACAGGTGCCGACATCAAAATCCAGGTAGGGCAACAGATCGACCTTGTTGAGAATCATTAGATCCGCAGCGTGAAACATATCCGGGTACTTGACCGGTTTGTCCTCGCCCTCGGTGACCGACAGGATAGCAACCTTGTGCGCCTCACCAAGATCGAAGGCCGCCGGACAAACCAGGTTGCCGACGTTTTCGATAAACAGCACACTGCCGTCCTCCGGTTGCAGATCCTCCAGCGCATGACCGATCATGTGCGCGTCCAGGTGACAGCCCTTTCCGGTATTGATCTGCAGGGCTTTCACACCGGTCGCGCGAATACGTTCAGCGTCGTTGGCAGTCTGCTGGTCTCCCTCGATGACGGCCAGGGAAAGATCCGCTTTCAGATCTTCTATGCTGCGGGTCAACAGCGATGTCTTTCCGGAACCGGGGCTCGAGACCAGATTCAGCGTCAGGATGCCGCGCTCGGTGAAATAGCGACGATTTGCCTTTGCGTATTCATTGTTCTTGCCGAGGATATCTTCCTCGATCCGCACCATGCGCGACTGACTCAGCCCCGGCGCATGCGCGTGTGCCGGTCCCTGCCCGTAATCGTGAGTATGGCCATGCCCGTCTTCTCCGCAACCACAAACGGTACACATCACTCTACCTCCAGTTCCCTGATTCGCATTTCGTCGCCCGAAGTAACCTGTAACTGAAAACCGCCGCACTCCGGGCAGGCATCGAAGCGCTGCGTCACCTGCACCGTTGCGGCGCACTGCGCACACCAGGCCTGCGCCGGGACTTCGACAATTTCAAGTCTCGCACCGTCCGCCAGCGACCCGCGCACCACCACCTCGAAACTGAAGCGCAGCGCCTCCGGTTCCACACCTGACAGGTTACCGATCTCCAGCCAGACAGTCTTCACCCGCCGGTAGCCCCGCTCAGCCGCATTCCGCTCCAGCACCTGGAGCACGCTCTCGCAGAGTGACATCTCATGCATGCGTCGCGGACCTGATCAAAATAAAATCTCCGCGCCCAGTGTAAACCAGTCTAGCGCACCACCAAACCGACAAACCCGGGCTTGACTCCGTAGCCACGTACGGGGCATAAAATCGGTTCTGTGATGCCATCAGAGGAAACCGCCATGCCGGACGACAGCCTTACAAAGGGTAACAATACCTCAATAGTCGCGGCCACACTCGCCGCCATCGGCGCATCGCTGTGTTGTATCGGCCCATTGGTATTGCTGGCGCTGGGCATCAGCGGGGCCTGGATCAGCTACCTGACCGCCCTGGAACCCTACCGCCCGGTCTTCGTCGGCATCACCCTGGTGTTTCTGGGACTGGCTTTTCGCAAACTCTACCTGGTCCCGCACCAATGCGCTCCCGATACCGCCTGCGCCGCGCCCGCGACACGACGAAATCAGCGCATTATCTTCTGGGTCGTTACCGTACTGCTGGTCGCCCTGCTGACCTTCCCGTATTACGGCCTGGTGTTTTTCGAGTAAACCGGTAAAACCGGTCAGGAGTTGTTCCCATGATTCGCACGCTGATACTTTCCTTTTTTCTCGGCATTGCCACACTGCTGCCACTCTCGCTGCCGGTCGCTATGGCCGGGGAAACACAAACCGTTACGCTCGACGTACCGGGCATGACCTGCAAGTTCTGTCCGATCACGATTCGCAAGGCGCTAAAGAAAGTACCGGGCGTTATCGATGTCAGGGCTGACTTCGCCAGCAAAACGGCTACCGTGACGTTTGACCCGCAAAAAACCGACCCCTCCGCCCTCACCCGGGCGACGGCCGATGCCGGTTACCCGTCAACGGTGAAAACAAAGTGACGATACGGGGATTCAGGCGTCACCACGCCCTGTTCTGTCTATCCGGAACCGGACTGGCACCTCGATGCTCGCACGCACCGCCACGCCGTTGCGTTGCGCAGGCAGGAACCGCCAGCGTCGCACGGCCCGCAGGGCAGCGATATCCAGTGGTTTGAATCCGGCACTCTTCCTGATTTGTACATCAACCGGGTGTCCCCTTGCATCGACATCGACATGTAGCAGAACCAGCCCTTCAATACCACGACGAAGCGCGATCCGCGGGTAAGCGGGTTTTGGATTGTTTAATGCCGCACTGTCGCTGGATGGTGGTGTATACAGCGGACCACTGGCGGCTGCCTTTTCGGTCGCCCGGACAGGCGGCGGGGTATCCGGCGTGTTTTCGGTGTTTTCAGTCTGTTCCCGACTCTCTCCGGCTTCAGGCTCCCCGGTCGTGCGGCGGGCTGCGGGTTTTTCTGCGCTTCGGGTTTCAGCGACAACAGAGGTGGCTGACGGCGTGGTAACGAGTTGTTGTTCCCGCCGCGGTGGTGCGGACTGAAACACAGCCTGCGCGCGCCTTGTTGCCGGTGGAATTGAAGCCCGCTCGTGCAGGGCGCGAACCTTCACCTGCAACGTCGGACGAGGCAGTTGCACGGCTACGGCCTCCGCACCCGACCGATACCACCCGGCAACACCGGCGTGCACGACAAGCGAAACCGCACATGCCACGAGAAAGGATCGCGGCAATTCTATCGTCAGCGGGAACTCCGTCAGATCCACCGCTGCCTCCACCAGCGCATCAGGCCGGTAACGGTGAGCAACAGGCAGGCCAGCGCAACCAGATCATTGATCCACTTCCATTGCGCGTGGATCAACATACCACTGTGCAGGCTATCGATAACGAAGTACCACGGCACGCCTTCGAGGTGCGGGAAACTGTGCGCTGCCGGTAACTTCGGCGCTTCGGGTATCCCGGAATGCAGCCCTTCACGGTTCAGCCACAGGTAGCCACCGTTGCCGTCGCGGGTGATGTCGGTCGGCATGTGTCCGGTGCCCTTTACCGGTCGCCAGAGGTTTTCCGCACTGCGCCGGAGATTGGGTCCGCCCATGCTGCCGATCAACAGGTCCTCGCCGTGGCGTCGCAGCGTCCAGACGAAACCGGGATCGACCGGCCGTCCCGTTTCCCGCACCCAGCTCCGGCCTGCGTCGTATGTAGTGAACAGGCCGAGCCGGGTGCCGAGACTGAAACGACGCACCTCGCCCGGATAACCGGCGATCGCGTAGATTTCGTTTTCCCAGCTGCGCAGGCTGTACACCGGGGGTTGCAACACTCGCGAAATATGGACTGTTTTCATCCACGGCCGCAGCTCCGGCGCATGGTCGAGGACAATGCCGGTAATCGTCAGGTACAGGAACGGGATAATGGCGAGCACGCCCAGCGTCGGGCCATGCAGTCGGTAAATCCATTGCATGATGCGCTTGCGTGTCGAGGCCTGCGGCTTGTCGGTTTTCGGAACCGATCTCCATCGCCGTGGCAGCCACCAGAACAGAAATCCACCGACGGGCAGCAGCACCATGGCCCAGGCCCCCATGTCATTGATGAGCAGCGAGACCGGTGCTGTCACCAGTCCGCGGCCGAAATGCAGGTCATGGACCAGTCGCGAGAGATCGATGCGGGTCGGCAACTGTGTTGCGGCGGGAGAAGTCATATCGATCCATGCGGGCTGGGCAGGCGCGGCCGGATCGAGCCGGAAAACCCGGCTCCTGTCGACAACGCCCAGCAGTTCGGTGGACGATGCGCCGGCGGACAGGGCGGTAACGTTCTCGCCTTCCAGCGCGATCCGCCTTGCGTCGCCGGTTTCGGGATCAAGCTGCCACACGCCGTTACGGGTGCCTAGCCAGAGACTCGGCCAGCCGGTTTCGGGATCACCGAGGATCACGTTGACGCCGGGCGTGACGGGAGAGGCGGTAAACACAACACCTCGCCAGTGTTGCCCGCTGTCATCGCTGATCCATAGCCCCTGCGGCCCCCCGGCAACGCGTTGCGCCGGGCGTTCAGGGTTGATCTGGTAGAGCTTCACGGTGCCGTTTCGCGCCTTGTCGACCACCTGCGCCGGCAACAGGGAACCGGGGACGGTGGATTGCCACATCCATGGCCAGTCCCGATGATCCAGTACAAAGCCGGTGATACCGAGTACCGCAAGCCAGAGAGCGGCGCCAAGCCCCGCCCAGGTATGCAGCCGGCGTGCAGCCGCCAGGTATTTGCCGCGGCTCCGGCCGCTACTGCGAACGGTAGCAGCACCGGCCAGCACCGCGGCGCGACTAACGGACGGCATAGGTCAGGCCGGCGTAAACCGTACGCTCCATGCCCGGTGCCAGTTCCTCACCACGAAAGGTGTTGTACGAAGCCAGCGTGGCATAGGTCTCGTCCATCAGGTTGGTCACGCGTGTATACAGGTTCAGTGTGCGCGTGGCCTGGTAATCGGCGCGCAGATTGAGTACATCGTGCCCGCCGTATTTATGCGTATTGGCATCGTCCTCCCAGTATGACCCCAGGTGCACCCATTCCAGCCCGACGCGGCCGCCTTTCAGTATCGCCGGGTGATAGTCGAGGCGGATGTTGGCCAGATCGCGCGGTGCGGCGCTCATTTCGTTGTTGTCATAGCTGACACCTGCGCGTGGCGACCATAACTCAAAGGTGTGTTTGGCGTAGCTGTAACTTGCCGCCAGCGACAGGTTGCGGGCAAGCGGCGTCTTCATGCGGACTTCAACGCCGCGGTGCAGTGTCTTGCCGGCATTCTGCGTTTCGCGCGACCCGTCATCACGCCGGAAGGTAACGATATCGTCATCCTTGGTCATGTAGTAGACACTGACTTCATAGCGCGCCTGCCGAAAACGTCCGCGCACGCCGGTCTCGAAGCTGTCGACCTTGATCGGATCGAGTTTAACGGTATTGTCCGAGGAACCTTGCCGAAACAACTGCCCTTCCGACGGCGCGCGGAAGGCATGACGGTAGGACACAAACGCATTGAGGGTCTGCGTAAACTGCCAGGTTGCCCCCAGCTTCGGACTCAGGTGATCAAATGTCACTTCCGTATCAGCGGGACGACGGTGCGAGCCGGTGTCGAGATCGGTCATCCTGTTGTTGTAGTCATACTTCATATTGTCGTAGCGCAGACCGGCGGTCAGCCGCAGGCGGTCGCTGACCGACACCTCCCCGTGGATGTAAGGCGAGGCGGCGCTATAGGCCACATCGTAGTCGTATATTTTTTCGTTTACGGTGTAGTCGGTATAGACGGATCCGACACGGGTTACGTTGAGCGAATGCTCCTCACGCTGTCCCGGACTGTAGTCGAGATCCGTACCGACGATAATACGCGCCCGGTACGCGGGCAGGTCATATCGGTACTTGAGCAACATCCCGATCGAGGTGTTGCTGGTCTCCCAGATTGCGGGATCATAGCTCAAACTCCAGTTGGGCAGCAGTTCCATGGTGTTGCTGCGCACATAGGGGGTGATGCTCAACAGGTTGTGTTCGGATTCCTGCTGGTAATCGACCGAAAAACGCAGCGCCTGGACCTGCCGATAGGAGATCGGCGTGTAGTTGGTTGTGGGGTTATTCTCGTAGTCGTCGCGGGACAGGCGTGACGAACCAGCCGTCTGCTGGTCAATGTCCGAATAGGTCAGCACGCTTTTCACGGTCGCACCGCTGTCCAGGTAGCGGTCCCAGCGCAATGTGCCGGTATAGCGTTCGTAATCCGTGTCGTCGCGCCAGCCATCGGTTTGCGTGACGTTGATATCGGCACGCAAACCATTCGAGCCCCGGGTGTTACCGGCACTCAGCAGTGCCCGCCGCCATCCGTGTTCCCCGGTTTCCAGGTTGATATCCGCCTCCGGATCCAGCGGTGCCGGCCGGGTCAGCACATTGATAACGGCGCCAATCGCATCACTGCCGTACAACGCAGTGCCCGGGCCTTTCAGTACCTCGATACCACCAGCCTGTGGTACATTGATTTCATACAAGGCGTTATGGTTGAAGAAGCCGGTTGAGCGCACCGGAATACCGTCTTCCAGATAAAGGTACACCGGCTTGGTGGTAATGGGCTGACGGATGGATGTCATGTGCCCCTCGCCACCTGTCACATTCACGTGCACACCCGGGATGCGGTTCATGACTTCTGAGGGATGCCCGGGGTGCGTCTCGTCGATCTCTTCGGCCGAAACGGTATCGACCGTTGCCGCGGTGGTGGCAAGCGGTTCCGCTTCGCGCGTTCCAGTGACAGTCACCTCGTCGAGTACGGTATCGGGTTGCGCCGCAATGGCAGAAGCGGATAACAGCGCGCTGGCACAGAAGGCCATGGTGGCCGGTGAAACTACAACTTTCATCAGGATATTCCCCTCTCGTCAGTGCCCGTGGATTTCCTTTTCCTGCATAGGGCAGGTCTGGATTATTCTCGCCCGCATACACGGCGAGCCGTTGGGGTTCATACTGACAAAGCGTGGAATTGATAGGAATGCGACACAGTGTCGCGCGACAAATTGTCGCAACCGGCTTTCATTTCAAACAGAAACGACAATTGCCCGATATTTACGGGCGAAACTGTTTCGCTTTGTTGTGAAGCATTGTAAGATTGAAGCCCGCAAAAGAAAGGGGCCGTAGCTCAGCTGGGAGAGCGTCGCGTTCGCAATGCGAAGGTCGGGA
>CAYSRA010000030.1:0-25795 GCA_964433205.1 uncultured Thiohalobacter sp.
GCGGCTGGTGGTTCTGGGACCCGGTGGAGAACGCCTCCTTCATGCCCTGGCTGGCCGGCACCGCACTGGTACATTCGCTGGCGGTGACCGAAAAACGCGGTGCCTTCAAGCGCTGGACCGTTCTGCTGGCCCTGACAGCGTTTTCGCTGAGCCTGCTGGGCACCTTCCTGGTACGTTCCGGTGTGCTGACCTCGGTACACGCTTTCGCTTCCGACCCGGCGCGCGGCATGTTCATCCTGATGTTCCTGTTGATCGTCATCGGCGGTTCGCTGCTGCTGTACGCGGTACGCGCACCGGGCATTTCTCGCGGCGGCGGTTTCGACATGCTGTCACGGGAAACCCTGCTGCTGGGCAACAACCTGCTGCTGGTGATCATCACCGCGCTGGTGCTGCTGGGCACGCTGGCACCCCTGCTCTATGACGCGCTCGAATGGGGCAAGATTTCCGTCGGCTTCCCCTGGTTCAACAGCATGTTCGTGATCTTCACGCCGCTGATGATCCTGCTCATGGGTGCGGCGCCGCTGACCCGCTGGAAACACCAGGATGCCGGCGAACTGTTGCGCCGGTTACGCACCGCGCTGGCCATCAGTGTGGCGGCAGGCATCGTTACCGCACTGCCCTTCGCCATGGACTCATGGTCTGCAGGTGTGGCCGTGGGCCTGTCGATGTGGCTGCTGACCACGCTGCTGGCCGGCCTGCGCCAGCGGCTGCGCAACAAGGGGGGACCCGGCAAGCTCCTGTCCGACCTGGCGGGTCGCGGTGGCCGATCCTATTACGGGATGTGGGTCGCCCACGTGGGTATTGCCGTGTTCATTATCGGTGTCACTTTCGTGACCCAGTTCGATATCGAAAAAGACGTGCGCATGAGTCCGGGCGAGGAAGTTGCCCTCAACCACTATGTATTCCGCTTCGACGGCGTCGCCCCTCACGAGGGACCCAACTACCTGGCGCAGCGCGGTACCGTGCACGTGCTGCGCGATGGCCGCGAAATCGCCGTGCTGCACCCCGAGAAACGCACCTACCGGGTACAGACCAAGCCGATGACCGAGGCCGGTATCGACGCCGGGCTGTTCCGCGACATCTACGTATCCCTGGGTGAACCGCTGGGCAACGGTGACTGGGCGCTGCGCCTGTACTACAAGCCGATGGTGCGCTGGATCTGGCTGGGTGGCCTGTTGATGGCGTTCGGCGGCCTGCTGGCGGCCTCCGACCCCCGTTACCGCATGCGCGTGCTGGCGAAAATGCGCGGCCAGCATCCTGCCGACGCGCTGGCAGCCGGAGGCCGTGCCTGATGCCACCTTTCGTCCGTTACCTGGCGCCGCTGCTGGCGTTCCTGGCACTTGCCGGCCTGTTGTACAAGGGCCTGGGCCTGGACCCGCACAAGGTACCCTCACCGCTGATCGACAAATCGGCGCCGACCTTCCGGCTGCCGACCCTGAAACAGCCGGAGCAATTCCTGAGCAGCGACGCGTTCCGGGGCAAGGTGTCGCTGTTCAACGTGTGGGCGACCTGGTGCGTGGCGTGCCGGCAGGAACACCCTGTGCTGATGCAACTGAGCCAGCTCGGCGTACCGATCTACGGCCTCAATTACAAGGACAAGCGCGACGATGCAAAACGCTGGCTGGACCGCTTTGGTGATCCTTACGTAGCCAACGCCTTCGATAAGGAGGGGCGCGTGGGCATCGACTGGGGGGTGTACGGTACGCCGGAAACCTTCGTGATCGACAAGCAGGGCGTAATCCGTCACAAACACATTGGGCCGCTGAGCTACGCTGATATCCAGGACGAGATCATGCCACTGGTCAGGAAACTGCGCGGGGCCGGGGAATGAAAAAATATCTTTTCGCCGTGCTTCTTGCCCTGGCAACACTCGCGCCGGCAAGCTTCCCGCCGATCGTTCAGGCGGCCGGCCTTGAAGCTTTCGACTTCACCGGCGATGTGGACGAGGAACGTTTCAAGAAACTGATCGTCCAGCTGCGCTGCCTGGTGTGCCAGAACCAGTCACTGGCCGACTCGGATGCCGAACTGGCCCACGACCTGCGCCGCGAGATCTATGAAATGATGGAACAGGGCAAGAGCGACCAGCAGATCGTGGATTTCCTGGTAGCGCGCTACGGTGACTTCGTGCTCTACAACCCGCCCGTCAAACCCGAAACCTGGATTCTCTGGTATGGCCCGTTCGCGTTGCTCGGCGTGGGTCTGGTGATACTGGCGCTCACCGTACGCCAGCGTAAACGACAGTCCGACACCCCGCTTTCCGAGCAGGAACAGCAGAAGCTGAACAAACTGCTCGGCGATGACGACAACGACGGAGATAAACCCGCATGACCGTTTTCTGGTTGCTGGCCGGCGTGATGGCCGTGCTCGCGCTCGCCTTCATCGCCCTGCCCCTGCTGCGCAACAAGCAGCACGAAACTATCGACAGGGACCAGTTGAATATCGCGGTCATTCGCGAACAACTTGCGGAACTGGAGGCCGACATGGAGGCCGGCAAGCTGGATGCGGACGCCTGGGAAGCGGCGCGCCACGATCTGGAACGCGAACTGCTCGATGCCGTTGGCGACGATACAGACAAAGGCGAAGGAACAGCACACAGCGGGCGCTGGCTGCTCGCGCTGCTGGTGCCGGGGGTGCCCGTACTGGCCGTGATGATTTACCTGCAACTGGGCGTGAGCGACTTCCAGGAACGGGCGGCACAGGCCAGTGCCGCGCAAACCCGGGCCGCCGGCATGAGCGAGCACGATGTCAATCGCATGCTCGATAAACTGGCGGAGCGACTGCGCGCGGAACCGGAGCACCCGGAAGGCTGGATGCTGCTGGGACGTACCTACACCACCCTGCAACGCTTCGACGAAGCCGTCGAGGCCTACGAGCAGGCGCGCAAGTACGGTGGCGACTCGCCGGAACTGCTGATCGACTACGCCGACACCCTGATTGCCGCCGACGGCGGCAACTTCAGCGACAAGGCCGGTGAAATGCTCCGGAAAGCACTGGAGCAACAGCCCGACAACCCCAAGGGGCTGTGGCTGATAGGACACTGGTATTACCAGCGCGGCGACTTCCGCAGTGCACTGGACGCCTGGCAGCGCGTCGCGCCGATGGTGCAACCCGGCAGCGAGAATGCCATGATCCTGCAACAACAGATTCAACTGGCACGCGCAAAACTCGGCGACGCGGCACCGCCCGAGCCCGCCCCGCCGGCCGCCGCGGGTGGCAGTTCGATCCGCGTCACCGTGTCGCTCGACCCGGCCCTGCGCGACAGCGCCAGCCCCGACGACACCGTGTTCATTTTTGCCCGCGCGGTGAGCGGCCCGCGCATGCCGCTGGCCATCGTGCGCAAGCAGGTCCGCGACCTGCCGGTGACGGTCACGCTGGACGACTCCATGTCCATGACCCCGGCCATGACGCTGTCGCGCTTTCCGCAGGTCGTGGTTGGTGCCCGTATCTCCCGAACCGGGCAGGCAATGGCGGCGGCGGGTGACCTGCAAGGCATGAAGAGCCCGGTACCGACTCACGGCGACAAGGACGCTACCGTGGACATCGTGATCAACGAGCGCGTGGGTGGTTAGTCCGATCCACTGCCATATCACTCCGGGGAGATTCAAAATGATGCTACGCGATTTACTTTTGCTGGTGCTGACACTGGGCCTGTTTACATCAGTCGCAGTGGCTGACAACAGCGCACCGTGGGGACATGCACAGCTCACACCTACCGAATACAAGCCAATGAAGGTCGTGTACGACGTCACTACCGGTGATGCCGAAATCCTGGCGCACGTCCTCGACCGCGCCAGCTACCTGAGTAAAATAACCGGCGCAGATCCCTTTGAGCAGTCCATCGTGCTGGTTCTGCACGGCGCATCCCCGCGCCTGTTTGCCATTGAACATTACGACCAGTACAAGGAACTTCAACGCCGGGCGCAAAGCCTGACCGTCGGTGGCGTGCTGACCATCAAAATGTGCAAACTGGCCGCCGAAGGTCAAGGCCTCAAACCGGAAGACATTCAGGGCTTTGTCGAAATCGTGCCAATGGGCGATGCGGAAATCATCCGTTTGCAGTACGAGGAAGCACACGCCTACATGCAGTAGGTGACCCGGCTGGCCGGCAGTGGCTAGCGACGCCCGTCACCCGGCATGTCAACGACGTCAGCGAGCCGCGTTCGCAGTCTGTCACCACGAGAGCGCGGTATCTGATAGACCCAGCCGGTGCGGGCGCTGCCTGCCACCGGGGAATCCGGAACCTCGAACCAGGCAAATATTTTTTCGCCCCGTTTGACGGTGTAGGCCGTCACCTGAAAACCGTCCCACGTTTCGAATATGGCCGCCACCGCCTGTTGTTCGGAAAACCCGGCTTCGCTGCGCACCAGAAGATCTTCCATCTTCAACCCCGCCAGACTTCTGGCCAGCACGTTCAGTTTCGCGCCGTCTTTGAGACCGCCACCGGCAGGCAAATTTACCAGCGTGTAGTTCGCAGCGCCCCTGCGGGGTTTTTCCACCACCAGACGGTCCCCGTCCGGGTGCCTGATCGTGACACGCCTGACCTGCCTGGGCTTGATATGCATAACCTGCCTGTCGACCCAGTCAGCCTGCGTTTCAGGCAGCTGCAAATTTCCGGCGACCAGCCAGGCCCGGGGTTCGCCGGGTATCCGGACATAGAGGCCGTCCCTGCCGCCGGCGATCAACCCGCGTCTTATCCTGCCGACGACAAGCGAGGCGACAGGTGCCTCACCCTCAACATACAGCTGGATACGGGTGTTACCGGTGTCTGCGCCCGGTTCCTGCACGCCCAGTCGCGCATAGTTTTCCGGCCTGCTGGTTTTAGGTTCAATTTTTTCCAGTAGCGACAGGCCCACCAGCACGGGTTTGACCCGTTCAAACAAAACCGGGTAGCCGCCCTTGCCGGGCAGCTGCCAGTGACCGCCTTTCCTGACAACGTCATAGTCGCTGCCATTACGTTCAATAGTGATCCGGCTGACATCGTTCAGTCGGGCTTCCAGCCGTGGAAACAACCGCTGTCCGGCAACCGTGTCGCCTGACGGCGGTTGCCGTTCGCCCTGCCATAACCAGCCACCGGCTATAAAGGCCACTGCTACCAGGATAATTATCGGTAACTTGCTGTTCATCAATTCTCGGAGTGTGCCACCCGACGCGTGCGCCGCATCCGCAGCACACCCAGCACGATCGCCACCAGGATAACCAGCACGGGCACCAACCCGATATTGACGACTTTCAACCAGGCACCAAGGTTTTCGATGCTGCGGGTCAGGTTCAGTTGCACATTGCGCAACGCCTTGCGCGTGCTGATCTGCTCGGCCCGGAATTTCTGCAGTGCCTCGCGCTGCTCACGACTCATAATGAGGGTGCTTTCACCCTCTTTCTGCTGCTGCAGTTCGCGGATCTGTTGCTCGGTCTCACTGAGCCTGACCTGCAGTGCGCGCTCCTGTGCGCGAAACTGTTTCTCCGCTGCTTCCTTGAGCGCGGCAACTTTCTCGAACGGCCTCGCCGATCGACCCCGACTGCGCAGGCTGATCAGGTCGTTGCTGCCACTCAGATTCTCCAGCGCGTTGATCACAAAGGCGCCGTTATCCGCCCGGGTGACGGCAACACGACGACCGTAAAAATCACGAAAATCGACCCAGAACCGGTCGTCGAGCATGTCAGTATCAGCCACCACGATAAGGTTCACCGGCTCGCGTGATTCGGTCAGCCGCCGGTCGTCCTCCACACCCTCGACACCGTGCGGAAACGCGGTCCTGACATCGCCACGGATGCGCGCGGCCAGCACCAGCGGCGTGCCGCCGGGTGAATAGGTCTGCAGCAGTTCGGTCGGCCGGGTACCGTATTTCACATAGCCCGCTTCCAGCTGCATGGCCTGGTCGCTGGTCTGGATCAACGGCGTAAACTGCGTCGTTGCTTGCGGGCGGCTCAGCAGGTAACCGGAACTCGCCATAACCAGTGACTGAAGATCCGCCGTCACAAAGTCCTGACTGTTGAAGTAGTTCCTGTGCAGCGTCAACCACACAACGTAATCCACCGGCTTGCCCCGACTGGTCATCACGCTGGTCGCTGTACGACGGTCAACTGCAATATAGTCGGGCGCCATCTGCACACCCCACGCATCCATCAGGCGCGGCAAACGGGAACTGCGCACCGCTTCAACGTAACCCTGATCTGCGCTGGTCACCCTGGGCATTGAACGGTCCGCTTCCGAAAAGCCGTCCAGAAACACCAGCGCCCGACCGCCACCCAGGACATACTGGTCGATAGCGAACAATGTTTTTTCCGGGAGATCCCTGGGATACACGACCATCAGTACGTCGATATTTTCGGGAATGCGCCCGGTGTCGGTATCCAGCTCCACAATATCGAACGACTGTTTTATCTGGGAAAGCGCAAACCAGTCGTTCTCCTGCTCACCCAGTAACGGGTGGTCGGCACGCGAACCGGCCGAAACAGGCAAACCCGACATCAATCCGACCACCGGCTTTTGCGGGTTAGCCAGAGTGTAGACCAGCTTCGAAACGGTGTATTCCAGCGCGTCCTCCTGCTCCGGCTGGAAAAACGGAATCCTGCGGATGTCGCCGACTGAATTGCTGCCGACCAGGCCAAAATAGGCATAGTTGCCGGATGAGCCCGCCGGGACACCCTGCATGCCGTAGCGCGCCGCCTGTTCCTCGGAATCTGAAAAGGGTTCCGGCTCTTCGATAATGAGCTTCAGGCTCCCCTTGCTCACATCGGCATACTCCTCCAGCAGTTCGCGAACCCGCTGGCCATAGGTGGCGATCACGGGCATATCGCTGAACTGTTTTTCGGAGAAGTAGAAGCGCAGCGTAACGGGTTCTTCGAGACCGGCCAGAATATTGATCGTGCCATCCGACAAGGTGTACAGCCTGTTTTCGGTCATATCGAACCTGACGCCCTTGATCAGCAGGTCCGCAAACAGGTTGATAGCCAGCACCAGCAGTGCAACGACAACCAGTCCCGATGTGGAATAAAGTGCCCGCGTATGCTTCATCATCAGTCTGATTTCCTGATTTCAACGACGATGGCGTTGGCCAGCAGCCAGCCGCCGATAAACGAGAAAAAGAAAATCAGGTCCCTGATATCAATGACACCACGGGTAATGGACTCAAAGTGGGCCAGAAAGCTCATGCTGCTGATGGCGCCGGTCAGAGCTTGCGGCGCCCATCCCTGGAACAGATCCAGCACCATGGGGAAGCCCGCCAGGACAAATATGAGACAGATCACAAACGACAGGACAAAGGCGATAACCTGATTGCGCGTGAACGCCGAAACACAGGCGCCGACTGCAAGGTAGGCCCCCGCCATCAGGAAACTGCCGACGTAGCTCAGAAGAATAACCGGGTTGTCCGGCGCACCGAGATAGTTGACAGTGATCCATACGGGAAAGGTCAATGCCAGCGCGATGCCGGTGAACGCCCACGCCGCAAGAAACTTGCCCATCACGGCCTCGCCGATGGATACCGGCAGCGTCATCAGCAATTCGATCGTCCCGGTCTTGCGCTCCTCGGCCCACAAGCGCATTGACAGTGCCGGAATAAGAAACAGGTACAACCATGGGTGGAAGGTGAAAAAGGGCTGCAGGTCGGCCTGACCACGTTCGTACAGCCCTCCCAGGTAAAAGGTGAAAACACCGGACAGCACCAGAAATATCACGATAAACACATAGGCGACCGGCGTGGAAAAATAGCTTCCAAGTTCACGCTTCAGTATTGCACCCGTTGCACTCATGACCCGGTACCTGT
Organism: uncultured Thiohalobacter sp.; assembly: GCA_964433205.1. Lineage (GTDB taxonomy): Bacteria > Pseudomonadota > Gammaproteobacteria > DSM-19610 > DSM-19610 > Thiogranum. Next base: position 7,767 of record CAYSRA010000030.1, read on the forward strand.
GACAGGAGATCCCGGCCCGGTGGTAATACGACGGAATACCTCGTCGAGCCGGCCGGTCTCGTCGTTCGAATCCGACATGGCGGCGAGTTGTTTCGGCGTACCGTCGAACACTAGTCTGCCGCGTGCAATAATGATGGCACGGTCACAGATTGCATCCACTTCTTCCAGAATGTGTGTTGAAATCAGGATGGCCTTGTCCCTCGCCATTTCACGGATCAGTTCTCTCACCTCGTGTTTCTGGTTGGGGTCGAGACCGTCGGTCGGCTCGTCCATCACCAGAATGGGCGGATCGTGCAATATCGCCTGGGCCAGGCCGACCCGGCGCTTGAATCCCTTGGACAAGGTTTCGATGGGCTTGTGGACGACGCTGCCAAGATTAGCCCTGTCAACTGCGCTCGTTACCCGTTCGCGCAGTCCATGGCTGCGATAGCCGCGGACTCCGGCGATGAACTCAAGGAACGCCATGGCCGTCATATCCGCATAGGCCGGCGCACCTTCGGGCAAATAGCCGATATGGCGTTTGACCTCGACGGGCTGGAGACCTACGTCCAGCCCGGCCACCCGAATGCGCCCCCGTGTCGGCGTCAGAAAGCCGGTAATCATTTTCATGGTAGTCGACTTTCCCGCACCGTTGGGGCCAAGAAAGCCGAGCACTTCACCACTGCGAACGACGAAGGAAACATCTCTAACGGCAGTAAATGCGCCAAAATCCTTGCACAGCGACGTCACTTCAATCGCTGTATCTGTTGCTGTGGCTATCGTCATACTGATATCAATTCACTGTTTAATAATTATTGTGTCTGCTGCCGAACCGTTTCCCGGCCGGATTGTGTTATTCCTGCCCTGTCAGGCCGGCAACTTTTTCCTGGTCCGGCCTGACACTGGTGAATTTACGCTCGATCAACTTCCTGTCGTTGTACCAGAGCTGGAATATCCACTCTCCCTCCACCAGTTCATAATCCTCGTTAAAGGCATAGCCGTCAAAACCCATAACCTGCTGAACCTCCACCCTGCCCTTGAACGGGCGATCCCAGCCGGTTGTTTTTGTACCGTCCGGCAATGTCATTTCCGGGTGAATCAGGACCTTTCTCAACGTCATGACGGGTTTTATCATGGCTTCTGGGGGAAGATTGAACAGGCGGAACTGATAGCCAAAATAGGTATCCTTGACCAGTGGAATGCGGTCGGTCATCGAGACGTGCTCAAGCTTCGGCTTACGGATGATCTTTCCGGTATTTGTTCCAGGACTGGTCTTCAGTATCCCTTTCCGGATCGGCTTGTAGATACCGAACTGGAAAACATGTGTGCCGATACTGTCAGACCTGCTTGCAGGTGCGGCAGCACGTGACATATCTGCCGGAGACAGTTCGGCTTCTGCATTGTTGTCCACCGGCTGGTTACAGCCAGCAAGCAAAAGAATTATCAGCATTGATATCAGGCGATTCATGGCAGATCCTTTTTATTCAGTGTCGAACCCCGGTCCAGGGAATCCGCAAAAGCACCTTAACAGATCCAGGCGCCGTCATTCTTGTGCCCGACCGAAAAAAGAACGGGGTGTTGCATACGCAACACCCCGGAGAAGAACAGACCATACCTATCCCGTTATTATTTTCTTCTTTCCTTAACAGTCGTTGCTGTTCCAACCTGCCACCCTCTATGCTTCAGGGGTACTGGAACCAGGCTTCACGCGTCGCCGGAGACAGACCGTGGCTGGCGCTGTCCGTGCAATGTGACACCACGCGAACAAGGAACGGTGTCCCTTCCTGTCCTGGTTCCCGCGGGTCGGCGATTGCGGTCGGTACGTTGGCGTGCCCCTCATGCCCTGGCCGGGACGTTGTCGTCATCTGGAACGGATAGGCACCGCGCACAACCGGGAAATCCAGGTCGATTTCGAATTCAGCATCGCCCCTGGCATCCGTCATGAACGAGTTGGCTGAGGAAGGGGCACCGGCAGGATCGACCCAGGGGCTGATCGCATTCAGTGCATCGAGCGCCGACCCCGGAGCCATCGGGGTCGCACCGCCACCGGTCAAGGGACTACCGGCACTGTTCAGACCATTCTTGCCCTTGATTCTCAGCCAGACGGTAAACAGTGTGTTGGGCGCAGCGTCCTCGACTTCTATTTCCACTTTGCTGTTACCACCCTTCTGTTTGACTTCCAGCGATGCCGTAGCACCCTGCCAGGCGTTGCCGCTGGGATCCGGCGCACAGTTGGCTTCAACAGTATCGCCACTGCCACTGGTGGAACCGGGCCCCCTGCGGCTCATGAAATCGTCGATTGCCTTGTTGGGGCCGGCCAGTGCCGCCGTGGAAAGAATACCCAGCAGTGCTGCTGAAAGTGTTGTCATTGTCAGTTTAGTCATCATTCTCTGTTTCCCCTGAATTGTTGGTTATCACATCGTGGGCCAAGGGTTCCCCATGAACGCCGCCCGGTTTATACCGGGCAGACTTCACAGGAAACATCTTCCTGTTACAACCCGGTTACTGAACAAACGCTTCGTGGATGACCATCAGCATGCGTGGATCAACGAAGTCCGGGCTGCCGGTAACATTGTTACGGCCGAGATAGGTAGCGATCGGCTGGGCGCAACCTGAGTTAGCGGCACTTCCGGGTCCACCGCCTTCCGCAGGGTTCTGCACACCGGTGCAGGTACCGTCGGTCGCGTCGGCATCTTCCGGCAGGATCGAGTATTCGCCGACACCGCCGCCCTGAACGAAACAGGGAGCAACACCGACAGCACCGGTTACCGTACAACCGGGATTGAATGCGGAGGCTGCAATCAACAGTGTCTCGACATCGCAGGCTGTGCCGTCAGGGCCGGGGCCACCGATGTTGTCACAGGCTACCGCCGACATGCGGTTGGGGCGGATACCGGCAATGACGTTCACGCCCGGATCCAGACCGATGGTGCGCGACGGGAAGTCATCACCAAAATCAACCACCTGGACTTTCTGGCGGAACACGCTGGGATTACAGCCACCCGGCGTACCCGGAATCTCACCGCGCAGACAGTCACGCGAACGTTCGCGGTCAGTCACGTAGATGGTGCCATCCTCGTCGTAGCCCCAGGCGCGCAGTGAATCGCGGCGCGAAGGATCGTCGGCCGGCTTGCCCGGACGCAAGTCGATCCAGCGGGTCACCCTGGCGCGGTTCTTGGACTTACCGAGTTTGAACAGATCATCATCGTCATCATCGTCCATTTCTTTTTCATGGCGACGTTTGCGCTCTTCCTTGTTACAACCGACACCACAGCTGGTGTCTTCGACACCGGCTTTCCAGTCCACCATCGCAATGGCGGCACCGTGGAACATGCTTAACCCCATGCCCTCTTCACTGAATGCGATACCGGCCATACAGGTCCAGCGCGGATCCTTGTCCTCGGGCTGGCTGTACTCGTCGATGACCTGCATGGTTTCCTGATCGATAACCAGCACGCGGCTGTTGGCATTGCGTTCGGGCGTGGTATTGACCGGCGGGAAATACTGGTTGGCTTCGAGGCCGCCTTCAGGCGCAACGTCCGAGTTCTTCGCGTTGAAGAAATTGGCATCGCAGATTGCCTGCACGATGTTTCCGTTAGGCATCATCTGTGTACCCAGTGGGCGAGGCAGCGTGCCACGACCGGCGGGGCCGGTAGGGTTGCCCAGTAACGGGCGGAAGGAAACGGTGCGGATCGGTGTGCCGTCCCGGTGGAACTGGGTGAGCGCCTGCTGGCCGGCGCTGGTGATGAAAGCGTGACCGTTGAGGCCGCCGGACAGTACGCCGGTCGGTTTGAACGGGCCGGGGCACTCCAGGTTACCGCTGCCGTTTTCACACACCGGGCCATTCGGATCGGCGGAGGGACCAAACGGGTTGGCGACCGTGATACCGCGGGCGCCCGTGACAATACTGACTTCCAGCACCTGGCCAGGACCATTGGCAGCCGCAAACGGCGCGTTCATGGCATCCGCCATCATGAAGTTGGCTTCCAGACAAGCCGGCTGACCGACCTCGTCCAGACCGTGCGCGGTGACACCGCCCGCAAACATGGCAAGCCCAAGCCCGTAGGCCAGACTCGTAAGCTGTTTCTTTATTTTCATCGTCGCGAACTCCTCACAATATTAGTATTTGGTGGAATTACTAAATTTGTAACCCGGCAGGCAGGACTAGGGATCGACCGCTGCTGAGAGTTATGAGACGCGAGCTATGTTATTTATTCAGATTAAATTTGTCGGGATAACACGACACAATTGGCATCGCCGGGCAGACCTGGACCAAGCTATCACCTTATCAAAACCTTACGCAGCGTTGCTCGAGTGAATCTATATCGAGTATTTGAATGCTGCCGCGGTTGAGCTTGATATAGCCGGAGCGCTCAAAGTCTTTTAGCAAACGACTGATGACCTCACGGGATGTGCCGAGTTCGTTGGCGATGTCCTGATGGGTGCAAGAAAGCTTGCCCGACATAGATTGGGAGGAGAGGGTACGCATCAACCTGATCAGACGCAGGTCGAGATGATTGAAACTGATCTGCGCGGTCAGCTGCATGATGTCGCTAATGCAGTGCGCCATGGAATTCATCAGGTAACGCCTGAAAGCGTCTGAGCCACTCAACAGACGGTCGAAAGAAGGCGTCGGCATAATCAGCAATCGTACATCCTGCTCTGCAACAGCCTGTGCACAACTGCTCGAACACAGCAGCAAACGTGTGAGTGTAAGCACGCACACCTGCCCCGCGCGAACGCGGTAAAGGGTGATTTCGCGGCCGTTTTCACAAGTTTCGTAAACTTTGACAACGCCCTGCAGGACAATCACAAACTTGTCGGCAGAATCGCCACACTCTATCAACTGTGTCCCTTCGGGAAAACTTGAAACCTGCGATGCCGCCAGGGCTTCCTGCCACATATCGTCATGCACGTTACCAATTTCCGGTAATTCACCATGCAATGCTGCAACGCCGTTTTTATGTATATCGAATCCTTGTTGTTGTTCGAGCATATCCCCCTCCCCTTTTTTGTTCTATTGCCGGGCCTGCACGACAGACCGGACCTTCAGATCATACCACCTCACCGGAATATAGTTTCATCATCTTGCTTCGTGTCAGACGCCGGACTACGCCCTTACATTCCCTTATCGACACAGGTTGGATCAACGTGGCTTCAAATTCATTATGTTACATTTTTTTTTGCGTATCAGGTCAGCCACCGCCGTTAACAAACCGGCTCGTTAACCGCTCCTTAGCAGCTGTTATTTCATTATCGTTTCGTCAGACAGCGGAAGTCGTGAAGCAGGCCTATGAAATAAATCGAATAAATCAGCCCGCTGCAACATCGTAACAATTATGGAGATCATCGACCGCCTGCTGAACGCGCGCTGCCTGCGCAGCAAGATCGCGGAAAACCGCGATCGGCTGTACAGCGTTTCGCTCTCCTGGTGTGGCGAACCGGCTATCGCCGACGACCTGGTGCAGGAAACACTGATGATTGCCCTCCAGCGCATTCACCAGTTACGCGAACCGGAACGCCTGAATGCGTGGATGTACACCATACTCAGTAATTGCTGGAAACAGTACCTGCGCCGGGTGCGCCCGACGATAGACATCGACGAGGCGGAGCTGTGTGGTGACAGCGACGCGGAACTCGGAAGCAGTGAGCAGGAGGTGGTCGATCACGTGCGACGCGCCATTCTGCGCTTGCCCGCCGGTCAGCGACAGACCATCACGCTGGTCGACCTTGCCGGGTTCAGCTATTCGGAAGTTGCCGATATTCTCGATATCCCGATCGGCACGGTGATGAGCCGTTTATATACCTCCAGGCAGTCCCTGCAAAAGGTACTCGCCAATTTCCGCACATCGCAACCCGCCGCCACCGGATACATTCGGAGAGTGAAGTGAACACAATGGATTTTCGAATCGAACGCATTCTGCATGCCTACATCGACGGCGAACTGGATTCGCAAGCCAAACGTCGCCTGCTGGTGCAACTGGAGAATGATGAGAGCATCCGCGAGCGTGCTTGCGAACTGCAACGTACCAAGGAATGGGTGAAGTTTTCCTTCGAGGGGGAAACGGCACCGACACGCTCAATGCCCGGCAGCAGCTGGCGGTTCCGGCCTACCTCACCTTTCCACATTGCCGCTTCCCTGCTGATCATGCTGGTCGCGTTTGGCAGCGGCTGGACCACTCACTCACTGCAATATAATTCCACGCCGGCGGCTGCTCTGGATGCGGTAAACAAGAATGAAGCGCACGTGATTCTGCATATCAGCGAGGCTGATGAATCCCGTTTCGTCAAGGTTCTCGAACGCACCGAACAGATTCTTCACCGCTACAAGGATACCGGTGTGCAGGTCGAGGTCGTTGCCAACGCCGGTGGCCTGGACTTTATGCGCACTGCATCGTCGCACCATGTCGACAGTATCAAGCGCATGATTGCCCGCTACGACAACCTTCGTTTCATTGCCTGCAGCCGTGGCCTGGCCAAACTGCGCGCACGCGGTCTGGATGCAACGGTCATCGAAGGCGTCGACGCCCGCGAACCCGCCGCCGACCATCTGATCGAACGTCTGACTGAAGGCTGGACCTATATCCGGATCTAGACACCGGCCCACCCCCGACCGCTATTAACGTGTGTCGAACGTCACACACTCGCTTCTCAGCGGATAGATACCCCCCTGCCCTGCAACTCCGGCTGCCCCCTGCCTCGCCAGGACCGGACAGCGACCATTGTCGCGCGCCGCGCCGCTTTGTTCAGTTAGCGTTAATATGTTAATATTTCCGGTTTTTACGGCCTGCAAGGGCTGCGATGTGAAACGCCGTCCCCAGGAGGACTCCCGACGCCCATGTTGTTTAACTTTGAATGCACCGAACGGGGCTGTCCCAAAAATGACATACTCTCCGGCCTGACCGTCGCCCTTGCACTGGTACCCGAAGCTGTCGCATTTGCTTTTGTTGCTGGCGTCGACCCGCTGGTTGGGCTCTACGCCGCCTTCATGGTCGGCCTGGTTACCGCAGTGATCGGCGGCCGCCCCGGCATGATCTCCGGTGCCACCGGCGCCCTCGCGGTTGTGATGGTCAGCCTGGTCGCCGCGCACGGCGTCGAGTACCTGTTTGCCGCGGTGGTACTGATGGGGCTCATCCAGATCATTGTCGGTCTGCTGAAGCTCGGCAAGTTTATCCGTATTGTCCCCCACCCGGTGATGCTCGGCTTCGTCAACGGACTGGCCATTGTCATCTTCCTCGCCCAGCTGAAAAACTTCCAGGTTGAAGATGCAGCCGGCGGTGTACAGTGGATGCAGGGACAGGCGCTGTGGCTCATGCTGGGACTGGTTGCGCTGACCATGGCCATCATTCAGTTCCTGCCCAGGCTGACCACCGTGGTACCCGCATCGCTGGCAGCCATTGTGACGGTCTCGCTGCTGGTAATTTTCTCGGGCGTGGACAGCCGTACCGTGGGCGACCTCGCGTCCATCGCCGGCGGCCTGCCGGACTTCCACATCCCGATGGTGCCGTTCACCATGGAAACCCTGCAGATCATTCTGCCCTACTCGATCATCCTCGCGGCCATTGGCCTGATCGAATCACTGCTGACCATGAGCCTGATCGACGAAATCACCGAGACCCGCGGCCAGGGCAACCGCGAGTGCATCGGCCAGGGCCTCGCCAACAGCGTCACCGGCCTGTTCGGCGGCATGGGGGGCTGCGCCATGATCGGCCAGAGCATGATCAACATCAACTCCGGCGGTCGTGGCCGCCTGTCGGGCATAAGCGCGGCGCTGTTCCTGCTGCTGTTCATCCTGGTTGCCTCCGACCTGATCGAGAAAATCCCGCTGGCGGTCCTGACCGGTGTGATGTTCATGGTAGTCATCGGCACCTTTGAATGGTCAAGCCTGCGCATTTTCCGCAAGATCCCGCCCAGCGACGCCTTCGTACTGGTGCTGGTATCCGGCGTCACTGTGGCGACCGACCTGGCCATCGCGGTAGTAGTCGGCGTTATCGTATCCGCCGTGGTGTTCGCCTGGCAGCACGCCAAGCACATTCGCGTTGAAAGCTATATGGACAACAACGGTTCCAGGGTCTACGAACTGCACGGCCCGCTGTTCTTCGCCTCGGTGAAAAACTTCCAGGACCTGTTCAGCTGCAAGGACGACCCGGACGACGTCATCATCGAGTTCCAGCACTCGCGGGTAGTCGATCACTCGGCAATCGAGGCGATAGATACCCTGGCGGAACGCTACGTGAGCGCCGGCAAAACCCTGCACCTGCGGCACCTCAGCCCCGAGTGCCGGCAACTGCTGCACAAGGCCGGCAACCTGGTCGAAGTCAATGTACTCGAAGATCCGCGCTACCATGTCGTGGCGGATGAGCTGGCCTGAGATGGACAACGGGCCACAGCCGTTCATGACACGCCCGTCAAGCCAGCGCTACCAGCACGTATCCACTGGCGACGCAGCATGTGACATGCTGTAACCTGCCATAAACGGGACAAAACCATAAAGAGATCCTTTTGATTGCACAAAGTTCCTTGTGCCCACCCTTTTTCCTGACTATTCTTTGATCTGAGTCAGTGTAGAAAAAATACAATTATGGCCGACTGAACATAGCGAAAAAGCTTGTCAGCAACACCCGGCCGGCATCGCGAAAAAAAATTGTTCAATTAACTGGCATCAATACGTTTATTCAGGATTTTACAGCACTACCTCGAACTAGACAGCAAGACCCACAATAGTACGGAGGTAACCAAAATGAAATCGACCACTCAAGCAAGATCAGCGAAACTGATTGGATCAGCGGCTTTGTTTGTCGCGCTGGGTCTGACCGGCGGACAGGCAGGCGCGGGTTCGATCGTCGGCACCGAGCACGACTTTTCCGGCAGCGGATTCTCCGGCGGTGAGATCTGCGTTGTCTGCCATACCCCGCACCACTCCGACACCTCGGTCACCGAGGCCCCCCTGTGGAACCACACACTCACGACACGGACGTTTGCCATGTACACCAGCCCGACGCTCGATGCCGCGCAGGATGCACAGCCGACCGGCGCTTCCAAACTGTGTCTGTCCTGCCATGATGGTGCGACGGCCATTGACGCCTTTGGCGGCAACGCCGGAAGCCTTGTCATGTCTGGCAGCGCCGCGGTGGGTTCCGGTGACAACCTGACTGATGATCACCCCATTTCAATCACCTTTGACACGGCGCTTTCCAGCACCGATCAGGGCCTGTTTGATCCGGCGGCGAAAACGGTTACCATCGGCCAGGGCGGCGACAAAACGCGTACCGGAACGGTTTCGGCATTGATGCTGCCCGGTGACAAGGTGCAGTGCTCATCCTGCCACGACGTGCACAATAACTTTGTCGTACCGGGAACCGATGGCGATCCGTTCCTGCGGGTGAGCAAGGCCGGCAGTGCGCTCTGCCTGACCTGCCACAACAAGTAAGGTGTGTAACTGCCCCGATTCTGCCTGACCCGTCAAGGCAGAATCGGGGGGCTTTAAACCAATAACGAGGGTAGTGTATTTCTGCCCAAAGGGCGGTGTAACGTGTTTTCACAGTACGTAGGCGCAGGCCGGGCATGGGCGTGCGCGGCAATCATTGTTTCCCTGCTGGCCGGTTGCGCCGGCACGCCGACACAGCAAACGGCAGAACCGATCTTTTATCCCCCTCCTCCCGACCTGCCACGACTTCAGTACCTGACGCGATATTCCTCGCCCTCCGATGTCGAACGCAACACACTCGGTTTCAAGGAGTTCATTGTCGGTAAACCCGGTTTCGGCGACCACCTGGTGCGCAAACCCTACGGCGTCGCAATATACGACGGTCGCATTTACGTCACCGATACCCGTGGCGAGGGCTACGGCATATTCGACCTGAAAAACCACCGCACGGATTTTATTCGCGGTTTTGCCAATGGCGCTATGAAGAAACCCATCAACATCAGCATCGACGTCGACGGCACCAAATACATCACCGACACGGGACGCAACCAGGTCCTGGTATACAATAGCCAGGACCGGTTTCTCCGTGCGTACGGCACGCCGGGGCAGTTCAAGCCCATCGATGCGCTGATCGTCGGCGACCGGCTGTACGTGTCCGACCTGTATCACCACCAGATCCAGGTGCTGGACAAGGCCAGTGGCGAGCTGTTATTCAAGTTCGGCAAGGCCGGTTCCGGCGACCACGAATTTTTTCAGCCCACCAACCTGGCTCTCGGCCCCGATGATGTACTGTATATCAGTGACACCGGGAACTTCCGCGTACAGGCCTATACGCTCGATGGGGAATTCATCCGCAGCTTCGGCAGCATCGGTGATTCGATTGGTCACTTCGCTCGCCCCAAGGGCATTGCCGTCGATCACGAAGGCCGACTCTATATCGTTGATGCAGCCTTTGAAAACGTGCAGATCCTGAACCAGGACGGTACCCCCCTGATGTTTTTTGCGGAGGCGGGTGACGACCCGGGCAACATCAATCTTCCCACCGACATCATCATCGACTATGACAATGTCGATTACTTCAGGAAATATGCCGCACCGGGCTTCAACCTGGAGTACGTGGTACTCGTTGCAAGCCAGTTCGGTCTGAACAAGGTTACGGTCTTCGGTTTCGGAAAGATGGAAGGCATGGAATACCCGGAGACAAAACCGGCTGAAACCGGCGATTCGAAATAATCGCTGCGCAGTGGAAGACGAGGGCCATATGACAACAGCCGGTTCCTTGCTGGTTTTCGGTGGATACGGGCTGTCGAGGCTACTCCACGGGGTTATTGAGAGAACGTCGAAATGTTGTGCGTGCAGTCAGGCGATAGCAAACTCATGCGTACCGGCGCGGCCTTGCAGGCCGCCTGCCTGCCGCTGTTTGCCTCCCTGATATTTCCCTGTCAGGCCCAGGTTGCTGACATAACCCCATTCCGGTTGACCGGTGTGGAAGGATTTGTCACGGGACGTTATATATTCGATGACTACGAACTGAAGTCCAGTGACTCCGGCCGGACTTTCCAGACCCGCCCCACCTTCGAACAGGAAATCAATGTATTAACACACAGCTACGCCTATCACCCGGATTTCCTGAATATGGACCTCGGTGGCGGCGTGCTGTTCTCGCAGCAGGATTTCGAATCCGATCAGGGCAAGAACAACAGTAAAGATACCCTCTATAACCTCACTGCCACACTGAACTTCCTTGAGAGCAAACCTTACCCGGTACGGCTGTACTACAAACGCAGCAACCCGTCCGTCACCACCAGCCTGTCAGGACGCTTCCTGGTCGAAAACACCCGCTATGGCGTGCGCGCCTCCCTGCTCGAACCAGTTTCACCGGTCGGGCTCAATGTCGAGCTGTTCCGCTTCGACAGTAAAGGAGAGGGGTTTGATACCAGCATAGACCAGAGCACGGACCAGGCCGCGATCCGCGCCTTCAAATCGTACGGCGGAGGAAACAACCTGCGCGTGTCTTACCTGCTGACCGAAACAGATTCAAGGAGTGGCAGCCCCGCCTTGCCCATACAGCAAACCGTCACCACCACCCGGACCACCGACGTCACCGCCCTCAACCTGTTCGGCAACCGCAAGCAGTTACGACTGACACAACTCCTCACCTTCACGGACCAGGACCTCGACATCCAGACCCAGCCGTCGACCAACCTGAAAGACCTGCGTTACATCTCGGATTTGCGCTGGGACCATTCTGAAACGACACGCTCGTTTTACCAGTACCGCCTGCTGAAGAGCGATCGCAGTGACATCAACACCACCGCTCAAAGCGCCAGGGCGGGTGCCGCCTACGAACCGAAACAGGGGTTGTATGGCAACGCCGACGTGCACGGTGAAAAAGAAGACCAGGACTTTACCAATTTCAGGCGGACGCTTTACGGCGCGCTGGCCAGCGGTGGCTACAGGCGCAATCTCCGCTACGGCTCTCTGCAACTTGGCACGACTTTCCTCTACGACCGTACCGACCAGTCCAGCAGCGCCGACATCATCCGGGTTTTTGACGAGAACGTCACCCTGAGCGGGACGACACCCGTTCCCCTGCAAAATGATTTCATCGTAACCGGCAGCGTCGTTGTCACCAACGTGCCGAAGACCCAGACCTACATCGAAGGCATCGACTATACACTCCGGGTCATTGGCTCCAGCACGGAAATACAGCGACTGATCGGGGGCAACATCGTCGACGGCCAGATCGTGCTGGTCAATTACGACTACCGGTCCGGCGGCACGGTAAAATTCGACACGTTCAGCCAGAACTACTTCGCCAGCCTGGACGTTTTTCGTTACTACAGTTTTTCCCTGCGCTACCGTGACCTCAATCAGTCAGTCACCAGCGGGCGACCTACTACACCGCTGAACTCCATCCAGAACCTGTACCTGAGTGCACGGGTCGAGTACCCGCTGCCACGCGGCTGGATCGTCGGTGCCGAAGTGAACTACGAAGACCAGGACGAGGATATCTCCCCGTTCACCCGTACCCTTTACCGCGCCAACGTGGAGACCACGCTGCCGAGGGCATCACGACTGCGACTGACAGGCCGGCGCGAATTCGTTGACAACAAACTGTCCCTCGAGGATGTCGACCTGACCCGATTCACGGCAACCTTTACCAGTCGCCCCTGGCTGCGCACCATGTTAAAGATAGAAGCGGACTTCGAGGAAGACACCGGCGGAACACAGGACCGGCGCCGCATCGGGCAGAATATCTCGCTGGTGTGGCGCTACCGACAATTGCAGTTTACAGTGTGGGGCGAAAATATCGAAAACAAACAGGGCGACGTGACGCAGGACAACACCAAAATTCGCGCCCAGCTGGTCCGGACATTCTGATGATCAACACTCGCACACTTGCCAGCCTTCTGTCAGCCGCCGTCTTTAGCGGCCTGCTGCTGGCTGGCTGCGCACCCGCCACCCGCCCGGTCGAGGAAACGCACGTCAGCCCCCGGATCTGGCCCGAACCGCCGGCGACGCCACGCATCCGCTTCGAAGGCAGTTTCCATGCCGCCGAGGACCTCGGTATCGAAAAATCGTTCTGGCAGCGCCTTGGTGAATTTATCGTCGGCGCAGACACCACCTGGATGATTCGTCCTATGGCGGTTGTCACCGATCCCACCGGGAAACATATCCATGTCGCGGATCCCGGCATACGCGGCGTACACCGGTTTGACCTGGAACACCACCGCTACAAGATAATACGCCGTGAAGACAACCGTCCGTTGCCCTCACCCGTCGGTATAACCCGGGACGCCGGCGGACGGATCTACGTTACCGACTCCACACTCGCCGCGCTGTTCGTGCTGGAGCCGGACGGAAAATTCTTTACCCCTGTCAAACTGGAGGTGGATCTGACCCAGCCGACCGGCATCGTGTCAGACCCCGCGACCGGCAACCTGTACATCGTGGATACCGGCGCCCACAACATCAAGGTATTTTCGCCGCGTGGCGATCTGCTCGGACAGTTTGGTGCGCGCGGCAGTGGTCCATCCGCGTTCAACTTTCCAACCGGCATCTGGCTCGACGCCAATGGCCGCCTGCTGGTCACGGACTCACTGAATTTTCGTATCCAGGTGCTGGACACAGAGGGAAACTTCATCACCCGCTTCGGGCAAGCGGGTGATGCCAGCGGCACGCTTGCGCGCCCCAAGGGTGTGGCTACCGACAGTTTTGGCCACGTCTATGTCGTGGATTCGATTCACCATGCCCTGCAGATTTTCGACCTTAACGGCAACCTGCTGCTGGAACTGGGAGAACAGGGGCACGACGCCGGGCAGTTCTGGCTACCCACCGGGATATTCATCGCCCCGGACAACAGAATCTACGTATCTGACTCACACAACCAGCGCGTCCAGGTATTTCGTTATATCGGGGGTAAACCATGAAGAAGTTTGCATGGGAATGCATGGCGGGCATGTTGCTGGCCATCGTCAGTGCAGCGGCCTTTGCGACGGTCGCAAACACCAAACACAACCTCTCGACATCCGGCCCGGGCACAATCAAGGCAAGTGGTGAATCCCGCATCTGTGTGTTCTGTCACACACCGCATAACGCCTCCGCCAACGCGCCGCTATGGAACCGGCACCAGTCCGGCCGGACCTATATCCCCTACTCCAGCACCACGGCAACCGCCAGCCCGGGGCAGCCGACCGGCGCCTCTATTCTGTGCCTGAGTTGTCACGACGGTACTATCGCACTGGGCGACGTTCTCAGCGAACCGGCAGATATTCCCATGGCAGGCGGCATGACCACCCTGCCGACGGGTAAAACCAACCTGACCACCGATCTGTCCGACGACCACCCTGTGTCATTCACCTACTCGCCCGCACTGACCAGCAGCGGCGAATACGTGGATCCCGGCGCACTGACCGGTGCAGTCAAACTGGACAGCAGCGGCCAGATGCAATGCACCAGTTGCCATGATCCCCACGACGATACCTATGGCAAGTTTCTGGTGAAGTCACCGCGGGCATCGGGGCTCTGTGTCACCTGTCATATCAAGAACGGCTGGACCGCCTCGCCACACAACCTTTCCGGCGCGGGCTGGAACGGGCAGAGTCCGGACCCCTGGCCTACCACAAGCTGGACCACGGTTTCCGATAATGGCTGCGAGAACTGCCACCAGCCACACTCGGCGGGCAGCAGTCAGCGGCTGCTGCACTACCAGAACGAGGAGCAGAACTGTGCGGTCTGCCATAATGGCAATGTCGCCAGCAAGGATGTCATGGCCGTGTTCAACCAGGTTTCCGCGCACCCGATTGGCGACACCACCGGCGTCCATGACGCTGCAGAGCCCAACACCATCAGCGCCCGCCACGTCGAGTGCCCGGACTGTCATAATCCGCACGCGGCGCGGGCCGGTGCCAGCGCCGTCGATGGCCCGCTGCTGAACGTGCGCGGTGTCGATATCAATGGTACCGATGTAAAGCCGATCACCGCGACCCACCAACTGTGTTTCCGCTGCCACGCTGACAGCCCGGGCAAGCCCCCGGCGCGCACGCCGCGGCAGATCCCCCAGACCAATACCCGCCTCGAGTTTACGCTCAGCAACCCGTCATTCCACCCGGTTGCCGGACCCGGGCGCAACCCCGATGTCCCCAGCCTGATTGCGCCATTGACCACTGTGAGTACCATCGAGTGCACCAGTTGTCACAACAGCAACAACGCGCCCTCCGCGGGTGGTGCCGGCCCCGAGGGTCCGCACGGATCGACGTATGACCCAATCCTGGTACGCCAGTACATCACGCTGGACAGAACATCGGAGAGCCCTTCCAGTTATGCGCTGTGCTATGGCTGTCACGACCGCAACAGCATTCTCGGCAACGAGAGTTTTCCGCTGCACCGCAAGCACGTCAGCGGAGAACGGGCCCCCTGCAACGTGTGCCACGATCCACACGGGATCAGTGATACCCAGGGCAACAGCACCAACAACACCCACCTCATCAACTTTGACACCTCCGTGGTCAGCCCTAACATGATGGGGCAGTTGAAATTCACCGACAATGGTCGCTTCGCCGGCTCCTGCAACCTCAGGTGTCACGGCAAGAACCACATGAATTTCTCCTATCCACGGGGTATGGGTGGTGGCGGTTAGTCGTGCCACAACATCGCCCGCACCTGCTGTGGTTCCTGTACCTCGTCATAACGAGTGCCACTTCATATGCCGGCAATGTCTCGAAACCGTTTCCTTACCCACCCGCTATCATCAGCCAGAAGGTGGCAGAGGGACTGCTCCGGCCCGACCAGATACCCGATCCGCACTGGAAGCCGGACGCCTGCGGCACCTGCCACCAGGGCCGGCGCCCGACACGCGCCAACCTGCGTCAAAAACCGCCGTCCCCGCTGTGCGAAAACTGCCACGAGCTGGTATCCGGAAAAAAGTACCTGCATACCTCCAACGTGGCGCCCGATCCCGATATGCTGAAACGCATGCCGGAAAGTTACCGCAGTGCGCTGCAGCGTGGGCGGGTTGTCTGCACCACCTGCCATGACCTGCTTGCCCAGTGTCTGCGCGAAAGGCGTACTGAAAAGACATCAAACTCCATGTTTTTGCGCGACATCCATCCGGGCTACCGCTCCGAACCCTGTTACCTGTGTCACGATGCCAACGCCTACCAGCGTATGAACCCGCACGAACAGATCGACGAAAAAGGCAACATCCGGCGCGCCACCTGTGCACTGTGTCACGACAACGTCGACAAACTGCGGCAGGATATGAAATACACCGCTCTCGATTTCAACGTCAAACAGGACTGGGCCCGCATGTGCACCGGCTGCCATCCATGGATTCCGCACCCGGGGGGAGCTTTCATGTTCAGTTCAACATTCAAGGGAAAGAAACAGCCTGAACACCTGACCCGGCCATCGCCGGACATGCGGCAACGCATGCAGCGTATGGCACAGCGCAATGGAATCATACTGCCGCTAGACCCGAGCACCGGGAAAATCTACTGCGCCACCTGTCACAACCCGCATGCCGCCGGTGTGGTGACCAACGCTGCCGCTGCATCGGGCGCCGGCGCGGACAAGCGGCTCAGAATGAAAAAAATATGCCTGAACTGCCATGACAAATGAGTTGACGCTCACGTCAGAGGGACGGCTGTTGATCCACGTCAAGGAACAACCTTGAGAGGGTGACCTAGACTGTGAAACAGGAAAACTCCATACAGGGCAACAAAGATCAGCTGATGGCCCGTGTATCAAAAAGAATGCGCTTCATCTGGCTGCTGCTGGCCGCAGGGGCATTATTGTACAGTCAGCCATCCGCGGCATTCGAGGACGACGAAGCTTGCCTGATCTGCCACAAGTATCCAAAAATGGGCCGGGTCACGGAAGATGGCACCAGGCGTTCCTACTACATCATCCCCCATATTTTCGGCTCCACCGTTCACCGCAATGTTCCCTGTACTGACTGTCACACCTACATCAAGCAACTGCCCCACCGTAAAGTCGATGTCGGCGTAACCTGTGACACCGAGTGCCATTCCATCAAGAACCCGGCCACAGGGAAAAATTTCAGCCACAAGGCCATCTTCAAGAAGTATCTTCCCAGCACACATGGCCGCAAAAAGAACGCAACGGGTCTGGACGCCGATAAACCGTATTGCGTCACCTGCCATACCAACCCTGTCTACAATCCGAACGAGCCGGGACCACCTCCGCGTATCATCGCCCGCTGTATCGTCTGCCACGAAGACAGTAAATTTGTCGAAAACTGGTACAAACACACCAGCCGGCGCATTAAGGAGGTCAAACGCTCTTCGAAAGAAATCGTGCAACTGTGCGCCTCCTGCCACGGCGACGAGAGACTGGTCGAACGCCATATCAAGGCCGCCAAAGCCGAAGGTCGGGAACTGGGCAAAAAATACCGTTACGCAGTCGAATCCTACATGCGGAGTTTCCACGGGAAAGTCACGCACTACGGGTTCAAGAAAGCGCCTAACTGCCTGGACTGCCACGCCGACAGCGACAACTACTACCTGAGCGTTCATTTCATCCGCCCTTCGCGCGACCCGGAATCCCCGGTAAGTCCGCAGCGCAAGCTGGAAACCTGCAAACGCTGCCATATCTACGCCAACAAGAACTATGCCGAGCTTGACCCCCACCCGACCGATGATAAAAAGGATAATCCATTTATTTACTATGCTGAAATAGGCTATAACTGGATGGCCTATATCGTGATCGCCGGCCTGCTGTTTATGGCCCTCATGGAAACGATCGGGCGGCGGCGTGACGGTGTGGTCTGGCGCCTCCGGCACGGATCATCCTGGTGGCGCCGCTCGAAACGTGACAGGGACCGGGTGATATGAATGTTGACGAACACGACAGGATGAGCAAATCATGAAACTTTCAGCTGAAGCCCGGGAGGTACTGGAAACCTCCATGCGCATAAACAAGGTCGACGACGATGAGCGACAGGAAATCGAGGCACTCATTTCATCCCTGCCCGATGACCGCGTCCTGCTGTATAAAAACGTCGTATCCAACCCGATCGGCGACATCCCGCGCTACTCCGTGCATATCCGCATTCAACACATGCTTACCTTTGTAACGTTCCGTGCACTGGCAGTCACCG
>CAYSRA010000031.1:0-22024 GCA_964433205.1 uncultured Thiohalobacter sp.
TCGAGGCAGGTGCCGGGTTTCAGACTGTCTAGCTTTTTACGCATGATCCTCTAGACTGTGCGCGGTACGGATTTGATATGCTTGTGGAATTACCCACAAAAACAGATTGTTGCGAATCAAGTATAGCGGCAGCCGAAGGGAGTGACTTGAGATGATCCGCAGTATGACCGCGTTCGCCCGGGTGGACGGCGAGGTGGAGGGAGCCGAACTGGCCTGGGAGCTTCGTTCGGTCAACCACCGCTACCTGGAGACCTTTGTGCGACTGCCCGAGGAACTGCGGGCGCTGGAGCCACAGGTGCGCCGGAAAGTTGGTGCGCGGATGGGGCGCGGCAAGGTGGAGTGCGTGCTGCGCCTGAAGCTCTCCAGCCAGGCCGCCGCGAGCATCGAGATCGACGAGGAACGCCTGGGGGCGCTGCTCAAGGCCTGCCACGAGGTGGAGGTCCGATCCCTCGAGGCCACCTCGCCCGGGGTTATCGATCTGTTGCGCTGGCCGGGCATTGTGCGCGAGGCCGAACCGGACCAGCAACCGGTGCAGGAAAAGGCGCTGCAACTGCTCGACGAGGCGCTCGACCAGCTGGTCGCGACGCGCGAGCGCGAGGGTGAGCAGATCCGCCAGTTGCTGCTGACCCGCCTCGACGGTATCGAGGAGCAGGTGAAAAAGGCCCGCAAGCGCCTGCCGGAGATCCGCACCCGCCTGCGCGAGAAGCTGCTGGCGCGGCTGGAAGAATTACAGGGCAAGGTCGACAATGACCGCATTGAGCAGGAACTGGTGATGCTGGCGCAGAAACTGGATATCGACGAGGAACTGGACCGTCTCGAAGGCCACGTCGCAGAGACCCGGCGGGTGCTGGAGCGTGACGAACCGGTCGGCCGGCGCCTGGATTTCCTGATGCAGGAGTTCAACCGTGAGGCCAATACCCTCGGCTCCAAGTCCGCCGACGGTGATACCACCGCCGTGGCGGTCGAACTGAAGGTACTGATCGAGCAGATGCGCGAGCAGGTGCAGAACGTCGAGTAGGCCATCATGCCGGTGAAAGCCGGAATGAAAGCACAGGACCAATAATCCGATACAGGGCCAATGCAGGTATGTCACAGGGTACGCTTTACATCATTTCCGCCCCTTCCGGCGCCGGCAAGACCAGCATGGTCAAGGCACTGCTGCAGCGCCTGCCGGACGTGGTGGTGTCGGTCTCCCACACTACGCGCGCGCCGCGCCCCGGCGAGCAGGATGGTGTGGACTACCACTTTATCGACAAGGCAGAGTTCGAACGGCTGGTCGAGGCCGGTGAATTTCTCGAATACGCGCAAGTGTTCGATAACTACTACGGTACCCGCCGCGCCACGGTGGAGGCCGAGTTGCAGGCCGGCCGCGACGTGATCCTGGAGATCGACTGGCAGGGCGCGCGCCAGGTCGCCAGCGCGATGCCCGAGGCAGTCAAGGTGTTCATCCTGCCGCCCAGTACCCGGGCGCTGCGCGAACGGCTCGCCGCGCGCGGCCAGGACAGTGAGGACATCATCGCGCGGCGCATGCGCGACGCTGTCAGCGAAATGTCGCACTACGACGAGTACCATTACCTTATATTCAACGATGATTTCGAAACGGCCGTCGGCGAGTTGCAGGCGGTGTTCGTCAGCCGCCGGTTGCGACTGGAGGTGCAGCGTGAGCGCCACGCGGTCCGGCTGGCCGGGCTGCTGGAATCAGGCGCCTGATTCGCGTACACTGCGCCGTCCATTCACCGAATATCTGGCTAAAACAGCATGGCACGAGTTACCGTAGAAGATTGTCTCGACAAGGTTGATAACCGCTTTCAGCTGGTTCTGGTGGCGACCAAGCGCGCCCGTCAGCTGGCCAAGGGCGCCGAGCCGTTCGTGGAGTGGGAGAACGACAAGCCTACCGTGGTCGCGCTGCGTGAAATCGCCGAGAACTACGTTACGCCGGCCATTCTCGACGAAAAGCCCGAGGATACCGAGGCCGCCGAGGTGGAAATGGGCGAGGCCCTGACCGCCATCGACAACGAGCAGGCCCAGGCGGAAGCCGCTGCCAGTGCCAAACCGACGGATACGCCGGAACCCTGATCTGCCGTAACACGCGGACGTTAAAACAAAAAAGCCGCACCTGGTTGTTCCGGTGCGGCTTTTTTGCGTCCGGCGTCGTGCAGGCGCCGGGTATTTCGCCTATGATCCTTGGCTGAGATTTTCCACCGGGACCCCCCCAGCATTTCATGGCGACACCGCTGACAAAACCGGCACCCGATGCGCAGCGCTTTCTGATCAGCGACCTGTGCGATCTGCTGGAAACCTATCTCGACCGTGAGCAGGTCAGCGAGGTGTACCGCGCCTACCTGTTCGGTGCCGAGGCGCACGAAGGCCAGCACCGCAAGTCCGGCGAGCCCTACATCTACCACCCGGTGGAGGTGGCGCGCATCCTCGCCGAGATGCACATGGATCACCAGAGCATCATCGCCGCGATCCTGCACGATGTCATCGAGGACACCGGCATTGCCAAGGAGGTCATCCAGCAGGAATTCGGCGAGGAAGTGGCCGAACTGGTGGATGGCGTCAGCAAGCTCACCCAGATCAAGTTCGAGAGCCAGGCCGAGGCGCAGGCGGAAAACTTTCGCAAGATGATGCTGGCGATGGTGCGCGATATCCGCGTCATCCTGGTCAAACTGGCTGACCGCCTGCACAACATGCGTACCCTGGGTGTGATGCGCGCCGACAAGCGCCGCCGTATCGCCCGTGAAACCCTGGAGATCTACGCGCCCATCGCCAACCGGCTGGGTATGAACCAGATCCGCCTGGAACTGGAAGAGCTGGGCATGGCGGCGCTGTACCCGATGCGCTACCGGGTGCTGTCCGAGGTGGTGCGCAAGGCGCGCGGCAACCGCAAGGAAATACTCAACAAGATCGAGTCGGCCATCCAGCAGCGGCTCAATGAAGAGAACCTGCAGTGCCGGTTGCTGAGCCGCGAAAAGCACATCTACAGCCTGTACAAGAAAATCCGCGATCGCGCCGGTTCGTTCAACGAAGTGTTCGACGTGTACGCGTTCCGCATCATCGTCGACAGCGTGGACACCTGTTACCGCGTGCTGGGTATGATGCACAACCTGTACAAGCCGGTACCCGGCAAGTTCAAGGACTACATCGCCATTCCCAAGGCCAACGGCTACCAGTCGTTGCACACCGTGCTGTTCGGTCCCTACGGCGTGCCGGTCGAGGTGCAGATCCGCACCGAGGACATGGAGCGGGTGGCGGAGTCCGGTATCGCCGCGCACTGGCTGTACAAGAGCAGTGAAAAGTCGATCGGTGCCAACAACGCCCAGACACGCGCGCGCGAGTGGTTGCGCGAACTGCTGGAGATGCAGCGCAACGCCGGCAACTCGCTGGAGTTTCTGGAGAACGTCAAGATCGACCTGTTCCCGGACGAGGTCTACGTGTTCACGCCGGCCGGTGACATTCTCAACCTGAAGCGCGGCGCGACGGCGGTCGATTTTGCCTACGCCGTGCATACCGACGTGGGTAATACCTGTATCGCCGCCAAGATCGACCGCCACCTGGCGCCGCTGCGCACACCGCTGCTGAACGGCCAGACCGTCGAGGTGATTACCGCCGCCGGCGCGCACCCCAACCCGGCGTGGCTGAACTTCGTGGCGACCGCCAAGGCGCGTTCCAATATCCGTCACTACCTGAAAAATCTCCAGAACGACGAGGCGGCGGAACTGGGCCGGCGCATGCTCGACAAGGCGCTGCAGAGTCTGGGCACGACATTGAAGGATATTCCCCGCAGCGACCTGGACCAGTTGATCGAGGAATTCGGTTTCGAATCCTTCGAAGCCCTGTGCACCGATATCGGCCTGGGCAACCGTGCCGCGATGCTGGTGGCGCGGCGGCTGGTGCCGGCCGAGGAAGGCAGCGAAATCGCGGCGCCGACCGATGTACACAGCCAGCCGCTGGCGATTCGTGGTACCGAGGGCATGGTTGTGCACTTCGCACGCTGCTGCCGGCCCATTCCCGGCGACAACATTGTCGGTTTTATCAGCGCCGGCCGCGGGCTGGTGATCCATACCGAGACCTGCAAGAACCTTGCGGATTACCGCAGCCGCCCCGACAAGTGGATCGATGTGCAATGGCAGCCGGACATCGATGGCGAGTTTGTCGCCGAGGTGCGCATCGACGTGACCAACCAGAAAGGGGTGCTGGCGACCATTGCTGCGGAGATTTCCGAACTGGAATCGAATATCGAAAACGTATCCATCGAGGAACGTGACGGTCTCGACACGGCGCTTAACTTTACCCTGACGGTGCGCGACCGTCGGCACCTGGCGCGCGTGATGCGCTGTATTCGTAAGCTGCCGGCGGTGATGCGTATCAGTCGCACCAAACACTGAGGAGACACTATGCAACGCAAGGTAATCCACACCGACCGGGCGCCGCAGGCGATCGGCACCTATTCGCAGGCCGTGCAGTGCGGCGACACCGTCTACCTGTCCGGGCAGATTCCGCTGGTGCCGGAGACCATGGAAATGGTCGAGGGCAGTATGGAGACGCAGATCCGCCGCGTATTCGATAACCTCTCGGCGGTGGCGGAAGCGGCTGGCGGCAGCCTTGCGGATATTGCCAAACTGAATATCTTTCTCACCGACCTTGGTCATTTCCCGCTGGTCAACCAGGTGATGGCCGACTATTTCCAGGAACCCTACCCGGCGCGCGCGGCGGTCGGCGTGGCGGCATTGCCCCGGGACGCTGCCGTGGAGATGGACGCGGTACTGGTACTGGGCTGAGTCGCGGGCAAGGCAGGACGCTGTGCTCGATGAAACACCCGTAGCCACCCTGCGTGGCGTAGGACCGAAGTCGGCTGAAAAGCTGGCGGCGTTCGGTATCGAGACGGTGCAGGACGTGCTGTTCCACCTGCCACGACGCTACGAGGATCGCACCCGCATCGTTCCGCTCGGCGGCCTGCGTCCGGGTGACCACGCGGTTGTCGAAGTGACGGTCGATCTCGCGGAAATAAAATTTGGTCGGCGTCGCAGTCTGCTGGTGCGCGTCAGCGATGGCACCGGTTCGCTGATGCTGCGGTTTTTTCATTTCAGCAAGGCGCAGCAGGCCGGCTTCGAGCGCGGCACACGCCTGCGTCTGTATGGTGAGGCGCGGCGCGGCCCGGCGTCGCTGGAAATGGTGCACCCGGAGTACCAGCGTATCGGCGAACAGGACAGCCCGCCCACCGAGAATCGTTTGACGCCCGTGTACCCGACCGGGGACGGCATCCACCAGTTGACGCTGCGCAAGCTCAGTGAGCAGGCACTTGCCCTGCTGGAAGATGCCAACCTGCCCGAGTGGCTGCCCGAACCGCTGCGCAGATCCATGGGGCTTTCCGATCTGCAGGCCGCGTTGCGCTACGTGCACCGGCCGCCGCCGGGTGCTGACCTGGATGCGCTGGAAGCCGGCACCCACCCCGGCCAGCAGCGACTGGCGTTCGAGGAAATGCTTGCTCACCACCTGAGCCTGCGCGTTGTCCGCCAGCGCGCCACGCGTATGCAGGCGCCACCGATGGCGGGCGGCGATACCCTGCTGAAGGCGTTTTACCGGCAATTGCCGTTTGCGCTGACCGGCGCGCAGCAGCGCGTGGTGGACGAGATCCTGCGCGACCTGGCGCAGCCGCACCCGATGATGCGGCTGGTGCAGGGCGATGTCGGCTCCGGCAAGACCGTGGTGGCTGCCGCCGCCACGGTATGCGCCTTGTCCTGCGATTACCAGGTTGCGGTCATGGCGCCCACCGAACTGTTGGCCGAACAGCACTTCGCCAATTTTCAGCGCTGGTTCGAGGCGCTGGACATTCGTGTTGGCTGGCTGTCGGGGCGGGTCAAGGGCCGGGCGCGTCGGGAGCTGGTCGAAGCCATGCACTCCGGCGAGGTGCAGTTGCTGATCGGCACCCACGCCCTGTTCCAGGACGATGTGCAGTTTCAGCGGCTGGGGCTGGTAATCATCGACGAGCAGCACCGCTTCGGTGTACACCAGCGCCTGGCCCTGCGTAACAAGGGCCGCGAGGGCCGGCTGGCGCCGCACCAGCTGATTATGACGGCGACACCGATTCCGCGCACGCTGGCGATGGCCATGTATGCCGACCTGGATAGTTCGGTGATCGATGAGCTGCCGCCGGGGCGCACGCCGGTACAGACGGTCGCGCTGGCGGAGAGTCGCCGCGCTGAAGTCGTGCAACGGGTGCGCGAGGCCTGCCGCGCAGGGCGCCAGGCGTACTGGGTGTGCACGCTTATCGAAGAGTCCGAATCGTTGCAGTGCCAGGCCGCGGAAGACTCGGCCGAACAGCTGGCGCAGGCGTTGCCGGAACTGAAAGTGGAGCTGGTGCACGGTCGTCTGAAGGACGCCGAAAAGCTGCAGCGCATGGAAGCCTTCAAGCGCGGCGACATTGATCTGCTGGTGGCGACCACCGTGATCGAGGTGGGCGTGGATGTGCCCAATGCCTCATTGATGATCATCGAAAATGCCGAGCGGCTGGGGCTTGCGCAGTTGCATCAGTTGCGCGGCCGGGTCGGGCGCGGCAGTGCGAAGAGCAGTTGTGTGTTGCTGTACAAGTCGCCGTTGTCGCAGTTGGCACGCGAGCGGCTGGCGGTGCTGCGCGAGACCAGCGACGGTTTTGAAATCGCGCGCCGTGATCTTGAGCTACGCGGTCCCGGCGAGGTGCTGGGTACGCGCCAGACCGGGCTGATGCAGTTTCGTATTGCCGACCTGATGCGCGACCAGGCACTGGTGCCGAAAGTGGAACAGGCCGCCGAGTGGCTGTTGCAGCAGGCACCGGACAACATTGCCCCGGTGATCCGGCGCTGGCTGGGGCGGGCTACGCGTTACGCTCAGGCCTGAGAGCTGTAGTCGCGCTGGTCGTCATCCAGCCAGGCGCGGTTCTGTTTGTTGATCAGGGCGTGCGCGCGGTGTGCCAGTGATGGGTCCAGTTCAGCGGCGCGTTGCAGCGCTTCGCAACCGGCCCGTGGCTGACCGGCCTCGACCAGCTGGCATCCGCAGGCGAATTGCAGCGCGGCATCGCTGCGGTTGGCGGCGCAGATCGATGCGCAGATCTGCGCGGCCTTGTCGCTGTCTACCAGCCGTTTCGCAAGTTGCACATAACGCAGCGCGAGTTCGCCGTGCAGTGACTGCGCGACGTGTTGCTGTTGCAATTGTTTGAATCGCTTCAACTCGTGCTGGAACCTGGCGTGGTGTTCGTCCCATTGCGGCTGGATACGCTGTTGCCAGTCGCTGTCCAGCGCCTTCAGCATGTCGGCCGATAACAGTCCGTCGCTGGCCGTGTGTTGCGGCAGTCCCGGCCAGTCGAGGCGCTCCATGCCCAGGCCTGCCAGCAGGTCGCGCAGATCCCGGTTGTCGGGGCTGCAGGTTTGCGCCTGCAGCAACCAGCGATTGGCGGTGTCCCGGTTCAGCGTCTTGCCCAGCAACAGGCCGAAATGACTGAACGGTTTGACGACCGGCGTGGGGCAGCGGTCGGCCGCCTTCATGATCATCGGCCAGTACTGGCGTTGCAGGTAGAGATTGGCGAGTACCTGGCTGGCCAGCAGCTGTTCGGCCTGCTGTGTGTCGGCGTGTTCGGCAACCCAGCGGCTGGTGCTTTGCTGTTGTTCGGCGCGGAGTTCGCGGCATAGTATTTCATTGAGCGCTGTTACCTGTTGCAGCAGCGGACAGAACAGCCGGACGGTGAGACCGGGCCGCCGCTGGAAGGCCTCGACCAGTTGCGGCCAGTCTTCACAGCGCCGCAGCACCCAGCCTGTGAGACCGCGCTGCTTGCGCGACTGGGCGGCGATGGCGCCGGCCAGTGCCAGTCGGAACAGTTCCCCGGAGAGAAAGAACAGCAGCGGCGCCCCGACCCGCAGGATACGCCGGCGGCCAAACGGTAGCGCGCGGTGCGGTATTTCGTGAACGGCCAGTTCCGCCGCGTCAGTCAGTCGAACCTCGTCGGGTAGCTGAAGGTGGAAGTGCGCTACACGGCGTTCCAGCATGCCGAACAGTTGCGGGGACTGTTGCGGGTCGAGCAGGATACCTTCAGCTTGCCGCGGACGTGTCAGGTACTGCTGCACGCTGACTGCGGCGGCGGCCAGAGCCAGCGCGCCGAGCACCTCGACCATGAACCAGTCGAGCGGCCCGTGGATGTTACGGGACAGCCAGACCGCTGCCAGCGCTGCGCCGACAGCCGTCAGGGCCGGCGTCAACAGCAGCAGGCTGGCGCCACCATTGAGCAGTGCGAGTGCGGCGAGCCGCAGCGGCGGGCGTCGCTCGATCGCGCGCCGGATGCGCATCCCGACGGGTTGCAGCCAGTGGCCGAGAGGATTGTTGAGGGCTTGATCCTGCATGACGATTCCCTGCCTCGTGAGTTCAGGTGTACATTGTGCGGGGGGTGACGAACGGTTTCCGCGATACCGTTCACAGGCTTGCGGGCGCGAGTTGTGTGCTGCATCGCAGTGCGGCGTGCGTGTGCCTCGTATCCGCGTCAAGTGTGCAATAATCGCCCCTTTTTACGGATGATGGATATGCGCACCCTGTCCCGCAGCACAGCTTCCCGCGTTGCCCCGCGCTGGAGGAACCACCGGCGCTGGTTGCGCCAGCAGGTGCCGGAGATATTGCGCGCCTGGCTGCTCGACGAAGGTTCGCTGACCGACCGCATCAAACGCTGTTGTCCGGGGCAGTTCTCGGTGCGTGTGCTCAACGAGGCGTGGCGGCGGCCGCAGCCCGACGAGGCACGGGTGCTGGGCATGCCGGTTACCGCGCTGGCGTGGGTGCGCCAGGTGCAGTTGCTGTGCGACGGCAGGCCGTGGGTGTTCGCGCGCACGGTGGTTCCCGCTGCGACGCTGACCGGCGCCCAGCGGCGGCTGGCGTATCTGGGTAACCGGCCGCTGGGGGCCTACCTGTTTGCGGACCCCGGTATGCGTCGCAGTCCGGTTCAGCTGGCCCGCATTGCCCGCGGAAGCGACTTGTTCGATGATGCGGTGGAGGGGCTGGCGCGCAAGCCGAAACAGATCTGGGGCCGGCGCTCGGTGTTCAGGGTGGGCGGCAAGCCGTTGCTGGTCAGCGAAATTTTCCTGCCGCCCGTTGCGTCACTGCAGGTCAGGCCGGACACATAGATTTGGGAGATGGTTTCACGGTGGACACCGCCAGAATCAGGGAACGCCTGACTCAGTACGCGCGCCTCATGCGGCTTGACAAGCCGATCGGCATCTACCTGTTGCTGTGGCCGACGCTGTGGGCCTTGTGGATCGCCGGTGAAGGCAAGCCGGACCTGATGGTGGTGGGGGTGTTCGTGCTCGGTGTGGTGCTGATGCGCTCCGCCGGTTGCGTGATCAATGACTACGCCGACCGCCACATCGACCCGCATGTGGAGCGTACCTGCAAGCGGCCGATTGCCTGCGGCAGCGTCACGCCGCGCGAGGCGCTGATTTTGTTCGTGGTGTTGTGCCTGCTGGCCTTTGCGCTGGTGCTGTTGCTGAACCGGCTTACGCTGTACCTGTCGTTCGGCGCAGTGGCGCTGGCGGCGCTGTACCCGTTCATGAAGCGTTTTACCCATTTGCCGCAGGTGGTGCTCGGCGCGGCGTTCGGGTGGGCGGTGCCGATGGCCTTCGCTGCGCTGAGCGGCGAGGTGCCGCGGGTGGCGTGGCTGCTGTTCGTTGCCACGGTGCTGTGGACCACGGCCTACGACACCATGTACGGCATGGTCGATCGCGAAGACGACCTGAAAATCGGCGTCAAGTCGACCGCGATTCTGTTCGGCGAGTCGGACCGGCTGGTTATCGGGATACTGCAACTGCTGGCGCTGGGCGCACTGGCGCTGGCGGGGCAGCTGGCTTCGCTGGATGGTTATTATTATTTCGGCCTGGCGCTGGCTGCGGGTCTGGCGTTGTACCAGCAGTACCTGATTCGCGAGCGCCGGCCGGAAGCGTGCTTCCGGGCATTCCTCAACAACCACTGGTTCGGTGCCGCGGTGTTTTCGGGGATCGTGCTGGCCTATCTTGCCGGCGCCGGCGTATCCCGGCCCGGCTAGTCTGCGCGGCTACGCCGGCAGGAAGTCGATCGGGTAGGTAACCGTGACGTCGTCAACCTGCTTGGCGCCGAAGTTGAACATCTTGATGCGCCGCAACAGTTTCTTTTCCAGCGCTGCGTCGCCCAGTTCGCTCGACACCAGTTCGATGCGGGTGATTTTCCCCGACGGTGAAATGGTGAGGCGGATGACCATCTTGCCCTGCAGCCCGGGGTCCTTCCTCAGTGCGCGGTTGTACAGGCTGTAGATAGCACCCTTGTTGCGGTCGAAAACGATCTGGATGTCTTCATAGCTGCGCGAGGCGTTACGGCTGTTGCGCTTCTTCTTGCTGTTCAGCGAGGCTTTTACAATCGAGCTTTTGACCTCGGTGGCGGTGCGCGCGGCGAGCTTCGTGGAACCCGTGTCACGGCTCAGCCGGGCCGTGTTGATGCCCTGGCTGGCGCTGCCGACCTTCGAGGTGATCAGCGAACGCTCGGTCTTGCGTGCACGGGTGGCGGTGTTGCTCAGACGCCGGGCGCCGCGCAATTCATCGACCGACTGGTCGCGCAGGTCGGCCAGCGAATCCTGCAGGGCCAGCAGCCCGGCGCTGGATGCTTTCTTGCGCGCCTGTTCCAGTGCATCAACCTTGGGCTTTTTCGGCTGCGGCTTTTTGGCGACTTTGGTCGGCGGTTTTTTCTTCGGCTTGGCGACCTTTTTCTTCACCGGCTCAGGTTTCTTCTCGACGACTTTCGGTTTGGGTTTGGGTTTGGGCGCCGGTGGCGTGCGCTTCTCGAACACCAGTTTTGCCACGCGCGGCGGCAGCTCGATCTGTTCGCTGACGGGTTTGTTGAACACCGGCAGCCAGGGGATGGCGATGCCCAGCGCCACCGTCAGTACCAGCGTGATGGTAAGGATCTTGCGGAAGCGACGTTCGTCGTCCGCCGATATCGACCAGGGCAGTGATAGCGAGTGCGAATAGACCATATCGGTTTCCTAGCTTTCCTGGGCCGGTTTCTGGAGTACCGCGAGCGAAATCTTGCCAAAGCCCGCTTCCGTGCAGGTTGCCATGACTTTTTTCAGCAACTGGTAGGGAATGGCCTTGTTGCCCATGATGGTGACTTCCGGCGCGACGGTGGTGGCGCTGGCTGTCTTGATGAGGCGGTGGCGGTTTTGCATTTCGAGCGCGGTCTTGAGCGCCTCGATGGTCAGTTTTCCGTTGTCAGGAATCTCGTCGACCCGTGCAACCCGGTTTCCCTGAACCAGGATGTCGCTGTCCGTCACCATCACCACGATGTTCTGGCGCGGTTTCTGTTCGGACACCGATTCCGGCAGCTGTACATTTTTGGTGCTCGGCAACACCTCGCCTTCTCCCGAGTTCACCAGCAGGAAGAAGACCAGGATAGTGAAGATATCCATCAGCGATACCAGGTTGAAGCCCGGTGTAGCCTTGCTGCGCTTGTGATGGCGTTCCATGCGCTTGGCGCGGCGTGACATTTTCATTTTTTGTTCCTTTGCGCGGTGCGCAATTTGCCGGGCGGCGCGTCCCCGATGGAGATGGCGGGAAACAGCTCGGCCATGATGAATTCACCTTCGCGCTCGACGCGCGCCGTGCGTAGCGTATCCATCATTTCCACCAGGCGCTCGTAAGGTGTATCGGCTTCCAGCAGCAGGGTGATGTCCTGCTTGTCCGGGAAGCGTGCCTTGATCTGCTGCAGCATGTCGGAGACCTGCTGCAGGTGGCTGTTGTCGCTTGCCACCGGAATGGCTTTCAACAGGCCGCGCTTGCGGTCGCCGATCTCTATGATGTCGCGGCGCACGATCACTTCGAGCTGGAGTTTTTCCCTGTCGTCCTTGACGGCGGCTTTCGCGGGGGCGCCCTCGGTCGGCAGGTTGAGTTCCAGGATAGTGATGCGCGAAAACACCGCCGTGATCAACAGGAACGGCACCAGTATGACCATCAGGTTCATAAAGGCCGTGATGTTGACCTCGGCCGGCTCGCTCGCCAGCTTTTTGCGCCAGCGACGTTTCATCAGGCCGATGCTCCGTTACGCTCGGTGAGGATGTTGAGGAATTTCACCGAGGCCATTTCCAGGCTGTCGACCAGTTCCGTGGTCTTGGTCTGCAGCACGGTATAGATCAGCAGCAGCGGGATCGCCGCCATCAGGCCGAAGGCGGTGGTGTTCATGGCCACCGAGATACTGGCTGACAGCATGTCGGCCTTCTCCGCCGGGTTGGCGTTGGCGACCGCGGTAAACGCCTGGATCAGGCCCATGATGGTGCCGAGCAGCCCGAGCAGGGTGGCGATGTTGGCGAAGGTGGCCAGGTAGTGGGTGCGCTTCTCCAGGCGCGGCACGGTTTCCATCAGTCCCTCTTCCATGGCTACCTCGACATCGTCACGCCTGACGTCGCTGCCGGTGCGGTCCAGTCCGTAGCGCAGGATACGTCCCAGCGCAGCCTTTGACTTTTCGGTGATGGCGACCGCCTGGCTGTAGTTGCCTTCCATCAGCAGCGGCATGACCTGCTTCCACACACGCTGGTTGGTGGCGCGCGCCGTGGTCAGGTAGATATAGCGTTCCGCGGCGATGGCGACGCCGAGTGCCAGTACCACCACGATGGGGTACATGAACAGGCCGCCGGCCTGAAAGAACTGTATGAGTGACGAGTAGATATCCATGGTGAACTCCTTGGGGTTGTCCTTGTGTGTTACGGGGCTTCAGGCGTTTTGCTTGAGGCGGTTTTGTGAACTGTGTCGAAATATTGCAATTTGCGCCGGAAAACATCGGGGTCCACCGGTCGCAGGGTGTCGTTTATCAGGCTGTTGACCGGGCGGTCGGGCGCGCGCGCCGCTTCGGGGTTCTTCCACGGGACGATAAACAGCGCCTTGGGCAGCTCGCGGTTGCCGATAATCGACATGCCGTCGAGGTCGAGCGTTTCCTCCGCCTGCGCTGGCAGCGCTGCGAGGGCGAGCAGCAGCGTGATCAATAGCCGGTTTTGTCTCATGGCGCCATCCTCGCCTGCGCTCTGCCGCTGCGGCGCTCCAGGTCGATTACCCAGCGGTCGACGGTGGTGTCTTCCTGGCCGTGCAGTGCCAGGTACTTGCGGTAGTGCTCCAGTGCCAGCGCGGGTTGTTGCAGGTAGAGGTCATAGAGAATGCCGATATTGCGGTGCGCCAGCGCGTAATCCGGGTCCAGCGTGAGCGCCTTGCGGTAGGCGTCGAGTGCAGCGTTGAAGTCGCCCTGGCCGCGGTACAGGATCGCCAGCTGGTGCCACACGGCGGCATTATCCGGGTTGAGTTTCAGTGCCTGGTTGAGGGCGTCGACGGCAGCCTCGGCCTGACCGGTCAGCCGGTAGGCGATGCCGAGGTTCAGTTGCGGTCCG
Source organism: uncultured Thiohalobacter sp. (assembly GCA_964433205.1). GTDB lineage: Bacteria > Pseudomonadota > Gammaproteobacteria > DSM-19610 > DSM-19610 > Thiogranum. Next base: position 13,406 of record CAYSRA010000031.1, read on the forward strand.
GCCAGATCAGGGTGTTTGGCGATAAACGCCTGTAACACCGGGATGGCCGCCTGGTAGTCGCCGCTTTGCATCAGCACCAGCGCACTGTCGTAGGCGCGCGGTATCTTCACCGGCGCTTTCGCCTGCGCCCCCGGTTCCGCAGCGGTTTCGGCGGCGGCCGCTGCCTCGCTGCCGGTGCCCGGCATGCGCACGCTGCTGCAGCCCGCGCTCAGCAGCACGGCCGCCAGGATCAGCAGTGGCCTATTGAAGAACGGCAACAAAGTCTTCTCCTTTTTCCTGTTTCGCATACCGCACCGGCATCAGCTCCGCGAGTTCGGCGAGGCTTTTGCGTATCCATTCGTCGTACAGCCCGTCAGCGGTACGCTGGGCGTTGGTTTCGTGCACCTCGATGGCCTTTTCTTCAAACGGATAGGCCTGTTCTTCGAGGAGAATTTCATACTGCTCCAGTTCCTCGGCGTTCAGGTTGCCCGGGCGTTCGGAAGCCATCAGTGCCGCGCCGAAATCCTTGTAGATTTCGCCGATACGGAACGTTGCCTCGGTGGATACGTCGGCCACCTTGTAGGTGGCGGCCTCGGTATAGCCCTTGATCGCGGCCTTCATGTGTTTCTTCTTGCGCACCAGGTTTTTTTTCAGCGGCTTCTTCAGTGCGACCTTGCGGTAGGCGGCGTGTTCGTCGGCGACCAGCGCCAGGCGCGCATGGGCGGCAAGATAGCGGGTGCGATCTGAACGTTGCGCGCCGGCGGCACGATCTGACTTGATCAGCCGTTTCTGCCAGTAGTGTTGTTTGGCGGTCTGACCGGACTTGCCATATAACAGCACCAGCTGTTGCTGTGCTTCCATGGCGGGCTCGACCGGTTGCGGGAACTCCTTGATGAAACGCTTGTAGGCGACAATAGCCTTGTCGCCCTGTCCGGCTTGCTGGTACAGGCTGGCAGTGGTCAGGCGTGCTTCGCGTCGCAGTGCCGGGTCTTTTTCGCTTGCGGCGACGCGCTCGAATTCACCCGCGGCGCGTACCGGCTGGCCGTTCTCGCGGTACAGCACGGCGAGCTTGCGGGTGACATCGGCCTGTAACTTGTGTTTCGGGTTGGCGCGGCGCCAGGGTTCCAGGATGCGAATGGCGTCCGGCCAGCGTTTGAGCGCAATGTAGGCGGCGGCGGCGTCGTACTGCGCGGTGACGTTGATCGGTGAACGGGGAACAATTGAGGCGATGCGCAGGAAATGACTGGCAGCGCTGCCGAGATCGCCGGCGGCGCGGGCCTGTTCGCCCTGCTTGTAAATGCTGGCCGCGAGTTTTTCCTGTAGTGCGCCGCGTTTTTTGTCATTGCGTGGTGTACGCGCCAGCACTTCCTGGTAGGCGGCTTCGGCACGCAGGTAGTCCTGGAGATCGAAGCGTGCATGGGCAATGACCGTCCAGGCGGAAAGTTTCAGGTCGGCAGCGGCAGCCGGGTGATCTGTTACCGGTAAAGCGGCGGCGATGGCGCCCTGGTAGTCCTTGAGCGCATAGAGTTGCTGGGCCGCCAGCGTGCGCACCGGCAGCGCCTGTTTGTGATCCGGGAAGTCGTTGACGAAACGCAGTGCGCTGGTGATGCCGGCCAGATGCCAGTCCGCGCGCGCCGTGCCGTTGAGTGTTTCTTCGTGTTTGCGATAGGCGAGCAGGGCAGCGTAACCGGACTCGGCGGCTTTCTCATGCTTGCCGTAGCTGTAGGCGGTACGCTCGTATTGCAGCGCGGCGTCGCCGTGGGCGCCGGCGCTGGTCAGCAGTTCCGCATACAGGAAGTTCATGTACGGTGCCTGCTTGCTGGCCGGGAAGGCGCTCAGGAACAGGCGGTACCAGCGACCGGCTTCGGCATAGGCGGCAGGATTTTTCTGCTGCTGGGCGCGGGCGTGGTAGTGCTCGGCAATATCGCGCAGGTGGCGCTGCACCTGGTTCAGGACATCCGGCGAGTCGGCCGGGTCGTGCTGTTTCCAGTAGTCGCTGGCAGGCTGGTAGCGTTCCACGAAGGCCTGTTTTTCTTCCAGTACGCGCACGCCGAATCCGGCCTGTTTGTAGACGTCGATGACCCGCGACTGGAACAGCGGCGCCTCGCGGTGCTGCGGGTGCGCTTCGGCGAACAGCCGGTAGGTGTCGGCGGCATCGCTGAAGCGTTCCTTGGACAGGTGCAGGCCGGCCAGCCGGGCATACAGCAGGGGTTCATAGGGTTTCGCCCCCTGTCGCGAAAAATAGTCGCGGATAGCGCCGATGTCACCAAGATAGGAGAAGCTCAGGCTGACGGCGCGCAGCGTGTCGTCGAGGCGTTCCCGGTCGGCGCGCGGCAGGTCGGCGGGCAGTTCGGTGCTGTTATGTGTGCCAAGCATTTCGTCCAGCAGGCCCATGTAGGCATGCAGCGCCGACTCGTAGTTGTTCTGTTTGAAGCGCGACCAGCCGAGTTTGTACAGTGCCTGCTGGTGGAAATCGGAGTCGGCGCCGGTGTCGAGTACCGCCTGGTAGGCAGCTTCCGCTTCGTGGAACAGGCGGCGCACAAACAGGTGTTCGCCACGCCGGAACTGGGCTTCGTCGTATTTGTCCCTGCCCGCGTACTTGTCTGCATAGCGGGTCAGGGCCTGCATGGCGGGTTCGGCTTCACCGGACTGCTCGTAGGCACGCGCCAGCTGGTAGAGCGCGGTGTCATTGCGCTCGTGATCCGGGTAGCGCGCCAGCAGTTCGGCATACAGACGCGCGGCGCGCGAGGTGCTGCCAGCCACGGCCTGGCCGTCGCCGAGCGCATCCTGCTCTTCGGCGAGATACAGGTCGGCGAGCCGGCGCATGGCCTCCGGGACAAAACTGTTTTCCGGCGATTCGTCGAGAAATGCCTGGTAGTGCCGCATGGCAGCCGTGCGATTGTCGCGTTTGGTCAGTTGTGGCTTGTCCGGCAGGCGTGGTGCTTTCAGCGAGCCAATGGTGGGATCGTTGTCGGAACCCGGCAGGTGGATCGATGAACAGCCGGCAGTGAACATCGCCGCCAGCAGAATTGTCAGGCGGGTGTTCACGGCCGGGTCTCCACGTTGTCACTGTCAGCGAGCTGGTCGTAGCTGCGTGCCAGGGCATAGCGTGCCTGGGCGCGGTAGCTGACCAGGCGCTGCCGGCGGGCATCCAGTTCCTTCATGGCCAGCGTGTAGATCTGCTGGCTGGCGTGATTCCTGGCCTCGCGGATTGCCGGCAGCAGGTTCCGGATACGCTGACGCACCGCTTCGATGCGCTGGTTGTAGCCAGAGAAGCTGCGTGGCACGCTTTCCAGCGCCTGTTCGATGCGGCGGTGGCGATCGCTCAGTTCGCCGACCGGCTGCTCCATGCGCTGAAGCTCCTTGCGCACGTTCCACAGACGGGTGGAATAGTCGGACTGGATCTGCCAGTACAGCACCCCGCGCAGCCAGCGTGACCGGTCCCGCAGCGCGGCCTTGCGCTTGTGGTCATCGGGCAGTCGGGCAAGAGTGTTATCCACCTTGTCCAGCAACGCCAGCTGTTGCAGTTCCTTGCCGGTAGCCAGCCCCAGCGGATCGTTTTTTTGCGACTGTGCTTTCAGTGCGGCGTTGAGCGCCTGCCAGCGCGCCTGCAAGGCCTGTGCCTCGCCTTTTGCAAGCTGTTTGCGAATGCCGGGTGCGCGCAGTTGGTAGGCCAGTCGACGGGTATCGACCATGTCGTCCAGCAGTCCGGTATCGTGCAGGCGACGGGTCAGGAACGCCTGCAGAAAACCCAGATCCCGGTAGTCCTTGAGGTTCTCCTGAAACGCATGTTGCGAGAGCACATCGACCAGGTAGCGTCCTGACGGCACATTTTCGAGCGTCGGCGCATCGTGCAGCCAGCCGCCCGGTTCGAGCGTGTCCGCCTGGCCCAGCAAATCAAGAAGCGCACCCGATTCCACGGCCTGGATGGCCTGTTCAAGCTGAGCCTGCTCCTCATCGTAATAGCTGATGGCCTGCTCGTAGAAATACAGCGCGCGTTCGCGGTCGCCTAGTTGGGCGAAGGAATAGGGAACCGCGAGACGCGCTTCGTGCGCCGCGGGCTGATTGCTGTCCAGTTCCAGCAACTTCAGCCAGGGCGTCAGCGCGGCCTCGTAGTTGCCCCGTTCGGCATCGGCCCAGCCTGCTCCGAGCAGTGCTTCCTGCATGAACGGGCCGCGCAGGCGTACGCGGTTGAGATACTTGCGCGCTTGTGGCGCGTCGCCTTCGCGTAGCAGCTGGTAGCCCAGTGCCAGGTTGGCGCGATCTCTCAGCGCGCGCAGTTCTTCGTTGTCGGCGTGGGTCTTGCCCAGCGTGTCGAGAGTTTTGCGGCCGGCGTCGATATCGCCCGCGCGCAGTTGCGCAATGCCCTTGTTGATGAGCAGGTATTCCTGCCAGCCTGCCGGTGCGCGGGCCTTGTCGAGCAGTGCCGCAGCGTCATTGTCCCGGCCCATGGCCATGTAGATGTTGGCGCCCAGCACGGCGAGCTCGGCACCCATGCGCTTGTCGCCGGGTTTTTCCACACGCCCGAGGGCGCTGGCGGCTTTTTCGTACAAGCCGTGCTGGTAGGCGATCTTGGTGAGATAAAACCAGGCGCGGTTGCGCAGTTCAGGGCTGGTGTCAGGGCCGAGCAGCCTGAGGAAACGTTGTTCGGCCGGGTCGAGCATGCCGTAGGAGAGTTGCAGCCCGCCAAGCAACAGCTCGGCTTCGTCGCGGTGATGGGGCAGCAGCGATTGTTGCTGCGCCGCCATCAAATGTGAGATGGCGGTGAAATAGTCGTCCTGGTAAAAGTGGAACAGGACTTCGCCGTAGTGAAGGTCCTGTACGCGCTGTGGTTTGTCGGCGCCGGCAAGGCTGCCGGTCGCCAGCAGGCTCAGAGACAGGAACAGCAGGCGTCGCAGCAGTTTGCCCGGCATTACCATTCCTTGACGTTGAATTCCGGTTGCTGGTTGCTGGTGGCGTCAACGATCTGCAGTTCGACGTATTTCGGTCCAAGGCCTTTCTTGATGGTGGTGGTGGCGCCGCGGCGGTAGTCGCGGCCGTGCGGTCCCTTGCCGGTGAAAAAGGCGACCAGCTCGTGTTCGCCATTCTTGATGTTGCCGATGTGGATGCGCTGCACACCGCCGCGTACCAGCGCCTCGATCTCGCGCGGGGTATATAAATAGTTGGCGACTTCTTTGCCGTCCAGTTTCACGGACACCGAGTCCAGCTGGAAAAAGGTGCCGACATCCATGGACAGAAAAACCGAAACCTGGGTGTTGGACGGGAACAGCAGCTCCTCTTCCAGCAGAAACAGGTCACGGTTGAGTTCGAGGACCTGTTTTTTCAGGTCCTGCACCTCTTCCTGCATACCGGTTGGCTGGTTTTCCGACAACACGGCTACCGGCCAGGCCATCAGGCCGGCCAGAATGGCGATGATCAATCTTTTCATAACGCCCTCCTGTGGCGTTGCGGGGTTGCGCGCATGTGCACGCGAGTATCGCGTTATTCGGCGATCGGGTTCTGCTACCGGGTTCACGGGCAGGCTGTGCGCTGCGTCACATCTCCCGGATACGGCCCGCTTGTCCGTGCAGGAGAAGCAAGGTCTGTACCATATGGGTAAATCAGCGGGTTTTCGGTGTCAGGAGGGCGTTTACGTCGCGTCAGGGCGACAGGTTCGTCAACCGGGGGAGTCCACGCGGTTTTCGGGTGCTGTACTGTCTTCAGCGGGCGACAGCGCCCGACGGAGCATTGACGCTGGCGCCGGAATTTTTGGCGGGTTCGATGTCGTCAGAATAGTGCAGGGCGCCATGCTGGTCGACCACTATGGCGTCGATGCCAGACAGTCGGTTGACGAGTTCCAGCCCCTTTTCCAGCCCCAGCACGAACACGCTGGTGGAAAGTGCGTCGCTGGTGGTCGAGTCGGGGCCGATAATGGTGACGCTTTGCAGACCGCGCGCCGAGTCGCCGGTGCGTGGATTGATGATGTGGTGGTAGCGCACGCCGTCCTGTTCAAAAAAACGCTCGTAGTCGCCGGATGTCGACACGGCAACATCAATCAGCGGGATAACGGCGACGACGCCCTCGCGATCCCTCGGGTCGCGGATGCCGATGGTCCAGGGGCGTCCCCAGCGATCCCCCGACACGCGGCTGTCGCCGCCGGCACGGACCAGTGCATTGTGTATGCCCAGCTGTTCCAGCAGCATCATGCAGCGGTCGACAGCGTGGCCCTTGGCGATGCCGCCGAGGTCGATGCGCATGCCGGGCTGACCGAACTGCACCGTCCGCTGCGCGGGATCGAGCTTTAACTGGTGATAGTTGATGAGTGTCGTGGCGGCCGATCGTTGTTCGTCATCCGGGCGGACGCCCTTTCGATAGTCATAGAGGTAGCCAACGCTGGCGAAGGTGACGTCGAATGCGCCGCCGGTCAGGTCGGACACACGCCTGGCGCGTTGCAGCAGTTCAAAGAGTTCCTCGCTGACGCGGACCGGGTGTTGCGCTGCCTCCCGGTTGACGCGAGACAGTTCGCTGCTGGCGATAAACGGACTCATGGTGGTGTCGATGCGGCGCATTTCCTTCAGCACCGCGTTAACGCCGCGCCGCGCGACCGCAGGATCGTCGTGATACAGCTCGACGACGATGCGTGTCCCCATGATATCGGCTTCCTGCTTCAGCCAGCCGGCTACGCCGCTGGTCGCGTAAATCAGGCCAAGCGCAAGGCAGAAAAAACGCAGCATGGTATTGCGGGTCAGTACCAGATCGAGGCGAAGGCCTGGATTACGTCGGCCGAAAATTCATAGTCAGGGCGGTCCGGGTCAGACAGGTCGGTAAAGTTATCGTAGCTGAACAGAATATAGCTGTACTTGAAGTTGATGGTTGCCTTGTCGATGAAACCGTGTCTGCCGCTCAGCAAGTCATAGGTGACGCCGACGCTGGCTGTATGGTCGGTGAACTCACTGAGCTCCTTGTCGCGTGCCTTGAAGTTCTGGGCGTTGGCGCGGGGAAAAAAGTCCGCGTAGAACTCGGCCTGGGACTGGGTATAGTAGCGGTAGCCGGCCTCGAAAATCCAGCGGTTGCCGAGCGGGTGCACATAAGCCAGTTCTGCCGTGTGTGCGTCGATGTCCCAGTCGTCGGTGTAGTAGCGGTAGCCCGCCTTGATCGTCGCGCGGTACGGCAGGTAGTACAGAAAGTTGGCGGATATCGCGTTACTGGTGCGGGTATTAGGGTAGATCTCCGGCTCGAAGCCTATTCCCGAGGGGTTGCTCGGTTCCAGGAATACGACCGAGCGGTATGGGTTGTTCAGGTAGCCCTCGTCGGCTATGGCGTCGTAATTGATGCTCATCAGCAGGTTCTTGCTCAACACCTGCGAGAGGGAAATGTGGTAGTTCTGGTGGTCGGCGGTTTCCGCGAAAGCGTCGTCGCCGTTGCGCAGCACGTCGTCCTTGCCACGTGAGTAACCGAGCGTCACCGTTGTCATGTTGCCGAACATGGTCTGGCTGAACGAGATGCTGAAGGTGTCAGCCTTGTAGTCGCTTTCGTCACTGTTGCTGTAGCCCAGCGACATGATGGTGTTGGCGTTCAGGAAGTCGACCCCGACCGAGTACTGGGTGCGGCTTTCGGAATACTCGCTGCCCTGGGTGACAACGTCGATGGAAGCGCTGCTGATGCTGTCGACATAGTAGTTTGCGTTGAGAGAGAAACGCTTTGCATCACCCTTGCGTACCAGTATCGAGGGACCGGTGACCTTGACGCCGCCGCCATCGTAGGAATGGTACAGGGCGTCCGCGCGATCTTCAGGAAGGATCGCTGCGTTTGCCAGTAACGGCACCGACAGCAGGCTGGCGGCAATCCACTGCCATCGCGTATCAGTTACAGCCACAGCCACCTCCGTGTCCGCCTTCCGCGCCACGCGCTCCTTCCCTGACCTGGTAGATATGACCGCCATACGCGTCCGAAACCGGGTCGCGGCTGAAACTCATAATGGGGTCGGCGAGGTGGGTGCGCTCGTAGGGTTTCACCCACGGTTGTATGGCACTGCATCCAGCGAGCAGCGTCAGTACAGCGATCAGCGCCGGTATCCGGTACATTGATTTCATTCCCTGATCAGTTCACGTACCTGCTGCTGGTACTGTTCCTCGTAGCCGGGTTTATAGCCGTGGTGCAGGTAGCGCATGTTGCCGTCCCGGTCGATGAGGATCGAGGTGGGCATCGCTACGACGTTGTACAGTTTGCTGACGCTGCTCTGTGTGTCAAGCAGTACCGGGAAGCTGACCGGTATGTCTTCCAGCATGGCCAGCGCCTGGCTGCTGTCCTCTTCGACATTGACGCCGAGGATGGTGAATCCCAGTGGCTGGTAGCGGGTGTAGAGTTCTTCCAGCAGCGGCATTTCCTGGCGGCAGGGCGCACACCAGGAGGCCCAGAAGTTGATCATGACGACTTCACCACGGTGTTCGCTCAGGCGGGTGTTTTCGCCGTCGCGTGTTTTCAGTGCAAAGTCGGGTGCGGGACCCTGCGGCGTGGCGGCAAGCGTGTGGCCGGTTGCCAGTAGCAGGCAGCCGAGCAATGGCAGTGTGAAGCGCCTCAGAAAAGCGGGTTTTGATGTCATGTTTGTCTCCAGGTTCTCCGTCTGTAGGTACGTAGCGGCCGGGTAATAATGAGGTTAAG
>CAYSRA010000031.1:22124-25778 GCA_964433205.1 uncultured Thiohalobacter sp.
CGCTCACAGTTCAGAAAAATATCGATAGTCCGCCGCTGAATTCCAGGTTGTGGGTGGTACGTTTTTCACCCAGCAGGTCCAGGTTGAAGACGTGATCACGGGCGTCGATGCGTAGTGCCAGCCAGTCGTTCAGCAGCACCTTGTAGCCGAAACCGCCATTCCAGGTCAGCATGTCTTCCCCGGCGAAGCTGGTGCTGCCGACGCCGCCGATAATGTAAAAGTCCGATGTAAAGGCCCAGCGCGTGCCGATGAAGGACTCGCCGGGGAACAGGTTGAAGCCGAACGACAGGTTGTAGTAGTCGAGATCGCGCTCATCGTCGGTAAGAATACTGGCCGAGCCACTGAGACGCTCGAAACTGGTTTCGCCGGCACTGGTCAGGGCGTAGGTGGCTTCCAGGAACACATCCTCGGTGACGTGATAGGTGCCACGCACACCGTAAATGGCATTGGAGCCAAAGTCCTCGATGCTCATGATGCCGGCCCAGGCGCCAATTTCGAAGTCTTCGGTGTCGATGGCATCTTCACTGACTTCGCGGCGCTTGATTTCAGGCCGAACGACCTGGTCGTTGCCGGCTGCCAGCACCAGGGGAGACCAGGCCGTTGTCAGCAGCGTACCCAGGGCCAGTGCGTTCAGAAAAAGACGGACAATCCGGCTTGCCATTCGTTGATCTCCTTGTTGTCATCGGTGTTCCGAAATATCAGGTAGTTCTTGTACTGGGCGCGGAAAATGAAGCGCCTGGTCAGGTAGACGCGTACGCCGGCGCCAACGTGGGCAAGCTGATCGTCGCGGTCTTCACCCTGTCCCAGAATGGGTTTCAGGTTGGTGCGGATAATGCCCGTGCCGATGGTAAAGAAGGGTGAAATGCGCCAGCCGGGGAACGGGTGGATCAGGACACCGAAATTGGCCATTTCGGCGCTGGAAAAATCGGAAAACTTTTTCGAGGCGGAAAGTTCGACCGACAGATTGGGCGTAAGTGAAAAGCCGCCGTAGACCGTCATGATATCGTTGTTGTCGAATACCCCTCCCATCGCGCCGAATTCCATGCGGTGGAATGAGAATTCCTCCTGCGTGGCTTCGCGGATGTCAGTGTGTTTCCCGGCGGGTGTCAGCGTACGTTCCAGTTGCTCACGTGCCACCCATCCTTCTTTGCCTTTGCGGGTTCGCACCTTGAACCAGTCGGTTTTGCGCTTGAGTATCTCGACCCACTGGCCGCGTTCCTCGACGTGGAAGACCGGGTAGCCGCGGCCGGCGCCGGTATGCAGTTCGATGTACGGGTCGGCAATCTGAACCTGCATCGGCGTATCGTCGCCAAACAGGCCGCTGAATACGCCGGCGGGCGCACTCGCGGGCAGCAGGACCAGGCAGGGCACAAGGAGGCTGAGCAGCAGGCGCAGGCGCGCAACGAATTTCAAAGGCAAATCCCTGTCCGGTTGTTGGTGGCTAAGTTCCATTTAGTTTGCGGATGTTCAGGGCGGTACGTCAAACGGATTGTTGTAGTACTGGGCGCCGATATCGACCCATTCGGCGATCAACCTGAGTTCCGCCGGCGTCAACCGCCCGGCATGTGTACCGCCCGGCGCAAAGATATTGAAGAAGCGCGGACTCGACAACGCCCCGGCGACACGCAGTGCCGGGCTGACCCGGACAGGGACCATCACCGGGATCGGGTTGCCGTCGACATCGAGAATCTGGTCGCCGTTCTCATCGACTTCAAACAACAGATTGCCGGCGCCATCGGTGGCCTGTACCAGCTTGTCGACCAGCACACCGCCGACGATCTCCTGTTCATTATCACCGAACAGCAGTTCGCGATAGGATTTGAAGTGGTTGGCGTTCTGGTCCGAAACGCCGTCGCTCAGATCGAGCTGCTCGGCTGGTACACGCGGCGTGCCGTCGGCGTTGGTGCTGGTATGGCAGTTGATACAGGTGTCCAGCGCGCCACGGTCCACGCCCCAGATGGGGTGAATGCTGTCTTCGTAGTTGATGACGATACGGCACAGGTAGGACCAGTTGGCCTGGCAATCGGCGCTGGCGGGGGCAGTCACGGCTGAGTTCAGATCTGCATACAGATAGCTGAAGGGCGTGTCTTTGGTGCGCCCGGCCGCAGTTTCGTTGGTCCATACGTCATCGTAGCGAACGTCGACCGAGGGGGTCAGCGCCGTGGGGTCGATGCGCGTGCGCGCCTGGGCCATGGTGTCGCCGGCATCCGCCGAGAAGGTTTCCGTGTTCGGGAAGGTGTAGCCGTCAAAGGGTGCGCCGGTGTTGAGCGGTGCAAAGGCGTCCGGGTTGCCATGCGACAGGCCGGTCGAGGCATCGTGGCAACCGGAGCAGTTCATGACTTCGCCGGGACGAAGTTGCAGCCAGTTGTCGTGGCGCTGGCTGATGCGGCGGCCGTCCTTGTCCACGATGCTGATCGTGAAGGGGACATTGGCCGGGACTTTTACGCGCACCGAGCCGTCCGGTTCGATAGGTGCGTAGCCGAGAATTTCGCGCATGCCCAGCGAGCGGTTGCGCCCGAAATTGGCGCCGATCAGGTTGACGAGGTTGTCGTCGGGCAGGCTTACCGCCTTGACGATGCGCAGGAAACGGGCCGGGCGCTGGTCGGCGAGCGTCTGCGCGGGGTCCGCCAGTTCGGCGAGATCGGCGGCCGTTCCGCCCAGCGCGTTGTACTGGCTGTCGAAGTCATAGACGCTGGCGATGTGCAGTATGCCGACGTTTTCATCCACCAGCGTCTGGTCGGCCTGAGCGTCAAAAATGATATTCGGTACTGGCCGGGGCTGGGTGGCGAACACATCACGGTAGAGGATAGTTTCCTGCGGGGTAAACACCGGCCGCTGGGTGGCGTTGCCGATATCATAGAGGTAGACGCTGTACAGCGGCAGCGCCTCGACCAGGCCGGGGTCAGCAAGCGTTTGATCGGTGCAGGGCAAGATCCGGTTGCCGTCCGTCAGCCGGCACTGGCTCCAGGTGACCAGGGCGCGGTTGGTGCCGTCCCAGAGTGGGAAGAAAGCATTGAAACGCCCTGCTGGAGAGGCCTGGCCATCGGTGCGTACGTCGCCAAAGGTCTGTGAAACTTGCGCCGGGCCGGTCAGGATACCCTGGTTGACCGCCGTTGGCTGGGTGTTCTCGACATAGTTACCGACATCAATAGTGATGATATCGCCGCCCTGATTATTGCCCGTAAAGGGGCGGATTAATGCGGCCAGTTCACCGTCCGGCATCTCGCGCGGCTGGAGAAACTGGATGGTCGCCCCGTTACTGCCGGTATCGTGGCTGTTGGCGCCGTACAGCAAGCGCAACTGGCTGCCATCCGGGTTCATCGTGTACAGATTAATGGCATCGCTGCCGCCGGCTGCGTCCCAGCGTGAAAATACAATTTTGCCGTTGTTGAGTACCGTGGGGTCAAGATCATGGCTCTGGTTGAACGAGATCTGGGTAATATTCAGCCGTGTTTGATCGATGACATGCAGCACCATTGCCGGTTCATTGCGGTTTTCATCGAGCGCGGCAAACTGCGGTTTCTTCTCGTCCACCAGTATGGCGCCGGAGGTACGCTGGCGCGTGGATGAAAACACAATCCGGTTATCGGGCAGGTAATGCGGGGCAATATCCTGTCCCGCTTCGGCGATGATGTCATCGGCGATAACCCGGGT
>CAYSRA010000032.1:0-24474 GCA_964433205.1 uncultured Thiohalobacter sp.
CAGGTCGGTCAGCAGGTCGGTCCACACCGTGGTCCAGGTACCGGTGGAAGATTCCGCTGCAACGGCCGCGGCAACTTCTTCACGCGGCACACCATCTTGCGGCGTCACCTTGAAACAGGCCAGAATATCCGTGTCTTTCGGGGTGTAGTCCGGCATCCAGTAAGTTTCGCGGTATTCTTTCACACCCGCGTCGTAGGTTTTAGCCATGGTCTTCTCCAGTGATTCAACAAATGTGTTTGGCGCGGCAGCAACCGCGTGGTGGACATTATTCGGATATAGAGGTATAAATTGAAATCGATAGTTTCTATCTTTGATATAGAGTAACGTCTATGGCGTATTCAACCGCGGAAAACCTTATCCGGCATGTAACCCTGCGCCAGTTACAGATCTTCGAAGCCGTGGTGCGTCTGGGCGGATACACCCGCGCAGCCGAGATGCTTCACCTGACCCAGCCCACGGTCTCCATGCAGGTGAAAAAGCTCAGTGAAACGATTGGATACCCCCTGCTTGAGAAGGTGGGCAGTCACCTTCATACCACCGCGGTCGGCGACGAAGTCTATGCCTCGGCGCAGCACATACTTGGCAGCATGGTGTCACTGGGTGAATCGGCCGCGGCGCTTGAGGGCGTGGTCAAGGGGCCGCTACGCATTGCCGTAATTACCACCGCCAAATATTTCATGCCCCACCTGCTGGGCGCTTTTATCACCGAGCACCCCGAGGTGCAGCCCATGTTAAAGGTGACCAACCGCTCCCGGGTACTTGAACGCCTCAAATCCAATGAAGATGACTTGTTGATCATGGGGCAGGTTCCCGTTGAACTTGACGTGGAAGCCCACCCGTTCGTGGACAACGAACTGGTGGTCGTCGCAAGCCCCCGCCACCCGCTGACAAAGTGCTCGTCGATTTCGCTGCAGCAGCTTAGCGAGGAACGCTTTCTGGTACGCGAAGCAGGGTCAGGAACCCGGCTGGCCATCGATCGCCTGTTTGCCGAGCAGGGGCTCGAGGTCAAGCCCTACATGGAACTGGGTAGCAGCGAAGCCATTAAACAGGCCGTGATGGCGGGACTCGGTATATCCGTGTTATCACGACACAACCTGCGCCTGGAGCTTGCCGGCAATCACATTGCAATACTCGATGTTAAAGGCTTCCCGCTGTTCTACCGCTGGTACGCGGTCCACCTCAAAGGCAAAAAGCTGTCGCTGGTGAGCCGAACCTTTCTGGACTTCCTGCTGCAACAGGGCAAGGAGATGTTGCAGCATATTCCCCAGAGACCACCGGAAACAGATTGATCGCCGCAGACCCGTCCTAGTCATCGAGTGGCAACAGCACCAGCAACCCGTCCGGCGCAAGACTCGTCGCCAGCATGACTTCGTTGATGTCCTGGTGCTCCATCCAGGTAGCGACGCGTTGTTGTTCGGGGTCGAGCCAGACCGCCTCGATTTCATCGCGCAGGGGCAAGTACTCCATGAGCACCTGCAGCTGCGTCCGCTGCTTCGGACTTGCGGCATGCAGGCGTTCCACGCCATGCAAGCCAATGGCAAGGCCGAGTTCGCGAAACGCGAGCCGGTATCGGGCCGGCATACGCAGTTCTCCACTTTGCGCATAGTGCTGCAGACCGGTGAGCGCCGCATCGAGCAACCGCTCGAGCAACTGCGGATCCGGCATGGCGCCCAGCTGCGTGAGCTGCTGCACGCGGCAAGCATCGATCAACAGGCCGCCAAGGCCAAGCGTGTCAGCGGTGGCCAGTTCGCAGTGCCTGAGCATCTCCGCATACTGACGGATCTCCTCCTCGAGATCAGGTCCGGCTTCCGCCGCGGACAACGCGACCGCCGTGGCCCGCAGCTGCACGCTGCTGATGTAACCATCCAGCGGGTCGTGCTGCCCCATGGACGGCACCAGCACACGCGTCAGGTCAATGCTCATTTTCCAGTACATTCTGCGCAATCCCCAGGCAGGAGAAGGCTCATAGGTAAAGGCTTCGAATGCGCGGCGCGCAAGCTCGCGCGCCCAGGCGTTGAAGCGCGGCTGGCGCGTGGCTCGCGCCACCTGGTCGAGCGCATGCATCCACCTGGTCAGGTAGTGGAAATACTGGCCGTCGCGCTCCCACTCCAGGCGCTCGTCGAAGGGCTCGTGCGGACTTCGCTCCGGCAGGCCCTTACCGATGCGCAACCCGCCCAGCGTCGGGTGCAGCTCTCCTTCCCGCTCATCCAGTCCGCTGATCCAGCCGGTGCGCGGATCATCGTCCCGGTGCCGCCCCAGGGTGTGGTGGACCTGGTCGACCAGTTGCAGCGCGAGTTTCGTGTAGCGCTGCTCGCCGGTAGCACGCGCCAGCCCAAGGTAGTTGCAAACCGCAAACGCGTCCGTCCACAGGTAGCGTCGGCGGGGCTGGTCAGAGGTAAGCCCGGTACGCTCCGCGAACGCATTCATCAACGCGATGGCTTCATCGATACGTGGATCAGGCATAGTCCCCGCCTCCCTTTAATGGCAAGGTTAGCACAGCAGGCCGGACACGCCGGCCAACCCCGCCTGTGGCGCTGCGGCGCTGGAATCCGGACAGCGAAAAATACCGGCGCAGACCCTCGCCGGCCTTGATCACCGCCTCGAAAGCCCCCATTGTTTTATGACAGGGGACAGTAACCGGGCCGCACCATCGCCCGGTTCTCCCCGCCTGTCGGACAGGGGACACAAAAAACATGAACGCGTCTTCCTCTATTGAACTACGCCCGGGCGACGCCCTGTTGATCGTGGACGTGCAGAACGACTTCCTGGGCGGCGGAAACCTTGCCGTCACGCAGGGTGACGCTGTTATCGCGCCACTCAACCGCTACATCGAGCGCTTCACGCGCGCGGGGTTGAACGTCATCGCCACCCGCGACTGGCATCCACCCGACCACTGTTCCTTTAAACCGCAGGGAGGCCCCTGGCCGGAACACTGCGTTGCCGGTACATCCGGCGCCGAATTTGCGCCGGGTCTGCGGTTGCCCGGGGAAGCCTGGATCGTTTCCAAGGCGACCGGCGCAGACCAGGAAGCCTATTCAGGCTTTCAGGGAACCGGACTCGCCCGGCGACTTCGGGAACAGGGCATTCAACGGCTGTTTATCGGCGGGCTCGCCACTGACTACTGTGTGTTCCACACCGTCAAGGATGCACTCAGGGAAGGCTTCGAAGTCTTTCTGCTCACCGACGCGATTCGCGCGGTGGACGCACACCCCGGCGACGGAGAACGCGCCATCGCCGAAATGACAGCCGCAGGCGCCCGTCCCGTCGTCGACGCCGATCTGAAGGAGGGTTGACCGCTACCCATGGACCCCCTGCGCACGCCACTGCTGACCGACCTCTACCAGCTCACCATGCTGCAGGGCTACGTGGACCAGGGGATGCATGAGACGGCCGTGTTCGAACTGTTTGTGCGCCGCCTGCCGGAGCACCGCAACTTCCTGGTCGCCGCCGGCCTCGAACAGGCCCTTGCGTTTCTCGAGAACCTTTCCTTCGATGATACGGAACTGGACTGGCTGGAGCGCACCGGCCGCTTCAACCGTCGCCTGCTCGATTACCTGGCCGGACTGCGCTTCAGCGGCGACGTGCACGCTCTGCCCGAGGGCACTGTGTTCTTCGCCAACGAACCGGTACTGCGCGTCACCGCGCCCCTCCCCGTCGCCCAGCTGGTGGAAAGCCGCATCATCAATATCCTGCACCTGCAGATACTGCTGGCCAGCAAGGCGGTACGCTGCAGGCTGGCCGCGCCGGACAAACTGCTGGTCGACTTCGGCATGCGCCGCGCCCACGGGGCCGAAGCGGCATTGTTCGCGGCCCGCGCCACCTACCTAGCCGGCTTCGCGGGCTCCTCCACGGTCCTGTCCGAACACCTGTACGGTGTGCCGGCCTTTGGCACCATGGCCCATTCCTTTATCCAGGCCCACGACAACGAACGCGCTGCCTTCGAACACTTTGCCCGCTCACAGCCCGACAACGTGGTACTGCTCATCGATACCTACGACACGCCGGCCGCCGCCCGCCTGGTGGCTGGCATGGCAACGCAGCTGCGCGAGCAGGGCTGCCCGGTCAAGGCCGTGCGCATCGACTCCGGCGACCTGGCTGAGGAAACACGCCGGGTGCGGGGTATCCTGGATGCTGCCGGCCATTCCGACATCGGGATCTTCTGCAGTGGCAGTCTGGACGAGTACCGGGTGCGCGACCTGTTGCGCCGGGGCAGCCCTATCGACGGGTTCGGCATTGGTACCCGGCTCGACACGTCGAACGACGCACCCTATCTCGACTGCGCCTACAAGCTGCAGGAATACGCCGGCACGGCACGACGCAAACGCTCCGCCGGCAAAGCAACCTGGCCGGGGCGCAAACAGGTGTTCCGCCGCTACCGGGACGGCCTCATCGAACGGGATATTCTGACGGTGGAAGGCGATGCGCAGGAAGGCACGCCGCTCATTCAGCCGGTGATGCGCGACGGGCAACGTCTGCACAGCACCGAGGAGCTGCCGACAATCCGCGCACGCCTGGCTCGCGAGCTGGAAACCCTGCCCGAAGCACTGCGCCAACTGGAGCCGGCCGACGCCCCACCTGTCGATATATCCCAGGCGCTCAAAGCACTGGCCGAGGAAGTGGATCGACGGCAACACATGGACAGCGACCGACGAGCATGACAGCTGGCTGTTCCCGGTCGGAACAGCGATTGCTACGCGGCCCGCGGACCCACGCAATCCGGATCAAGCGGGCTCAGGCAATGCCAGCGGCGCCTTGAAGCGGATGACCTGACGGTTGCCCGAAGCATCCGTCAGCGCAAGCCACTCGATGCCCGCGGTCCCTTCTTCCACCAGAATCTCACCGGGGTGATGAACCAGGTGATCGACGCCCTCCAGCACGATCTCCACGACGTCATCCTTCGGGTCATAGGTGATACCGGTCATGGGTACCCAGTCGGCTTCAATCTGGTCGCCGATCCCCAGACCCACCACCTCGATTTCCACGAGCCGGGTTCCGAGAATCCGCGACATGTGGTCAAAATATTTTTTCCAGCGTGCCTTGTCCAGTGCTTGTGCCATGTCGGTCTCCTTCGCATCGAATGAGTATCTGACGGCGCAAAACATTGGGGCGGATAACCGCCATTTCAAGAGGGTGGCGGGTAGCGCCTCACCAGGCTCGTGGGACGGAATTGAGCCACTGCACCAGTTCAATCGGGTAGCCATCCGGGTCATCATAAAAAGCAATGATTTCCTGACTACCTTTATAGAGGCAAGGGACCGTAGGTGATTGACGGTATGAACCACATTAGCTGCGCTCAGGTAAGGAGTTCATAGGCCAGATACAGCGTGGCACCCAGACCAACCATCCAGACCGCCGTCCTCAATACCGGCACTTTGAAGTCGATCCGCGCACCACGGCGCGGGTTCGCATCTTCAAGAATTTCCTGGTTGAAGCACTTGAAAAACAACTCGACCTGATCGAGGGTCGACAGGGAAAGACACTGCCCTGACGTAATTTACAACTGGCCCTCCCCGCTTCCAGAGCTCGCGGGCTTGTCCGGAATGCCGAGCAGTTCCAGTATCTTTCCGGATACGAAAAACCCGAGACAGAAGCCGGTCGCTGACGCGAACAACAATCCGCCGGGAACGACGTAGGTAAACCAGTGAACCTTGTCGAAGCCGGTCAACCACAATCCAAGCAAACTCAGCACGGCCATATTGAAGAAGAAAACGCGTTGTACGCGGCTGGCATTAAACATAGTCACACCTCGCTCATCCCGGGGGGGATAGAAAATCGGTAAATCAGCACAGGCTGATCATTGACCTCGAAGGTTAGTCGTGTATGTTATGGATAACAATATGATCTATATATACATCTGTGTTATCAATAATTGAACAAAGGAATAGCTCGCATGGATGATCTGCGCCGGATGATGATTTTTTATCATGTCGTGGATACCCACAGTTTTTCCGGTGCTGCGCGGCAACTGGGTATCGCACGTTCCGCCGTCAGTCGGCATATCGCCTTACTGGAAAAGAGCATTGGTGTGCGTCTGCTGAATCGCACAACGCGCCAGGTCACCCTGACGGAAGCCGGCGAAACCTACTTCCAGAGTTGCGCGCGCATTGTCGCCGAAGCGGAAGCCGCGACCCGCCGCCTGAATCAACTGCAGGAGGAACCTGAAGGCACACTCAGGATCGCGGCACCGATCAGCCTGGGCAACCAGTTCATCACGCCCCTTGTTCGTGACTTCATGCAACGCTACCCGTCACTGAATGTCGAGTTGCTGCTGGACGATCAGATCATCGATATGGTCAAGGAAGGTATTGATGTCAGCATTCGGGTCGGGTGGTTGCACGACTCGAACCTGGTCGCACGAAAACTCGGCGACTGGCCTCGCTATCTTTGTGCATCACCCGACTACCTCGAACGTCACGGCAAGCCGGAAACACCAGCCCGGTTAGCCCGGCACGAGTGGATTATTTTTACCATGTTGCCCACGCCCTACCACTGGACCTTTATAAAGAACAAACACGAGGAGCGGATTCAGGTCAGGGGTCGGTTCAAGACGAACAATGCCGATGCCGTACGTTCGTCACTGCTGGCGGGTTCGGGCATTGCAGCGCAGGCAGCATTCCTGGTGCAAGACGACATCAAGGCCGGTCGGCTCGTACACCTGCTACCGGAATGGGACTGCGGCAGTGTCGGAATGTATGCGGTTTATCAGGACCGCCGTTACCAGCAGGCCAAGGTTCGCCTGTTTATCGACTATATCGACACGTTTTTTGATCGTTTCCGATAAGTGACCCGCCCTGGGAAAAGCCGGCCAGATTGCATTGAATCCAGCTGAACAAAACCATCCGGTTTTCAACCAGATGGTTGGCCCGCTAGAAATCTGTCTGACTCCGTAACTGATAAGGAAAGCCTGAACAATTGAGGTTTTTTGGTTTCACTTGCCATCCTCGATCAAATGACTATAAAAAAGCGCGCATTTGGTAAACACGCACTGCGCATTCTTTTTCAGGCCGCGATACCGAACCTTGGTAAAAACCGAACTGTCGCTTCATGACACGAAACACATGTTCAACCCACGAACGGATTTTTTGATTTGTAACGATTCGCTGATTGCTCGGCCTCGGTCAGTTTGCGGTAACGGCTGCCTTTCTTCTGCGTGAAATCTATTGCGTTCGGCGCCTTCTCATGCAACAGTTTTTTTCTGCCCGGTATACGCGGAATCACCCCAGACATGGGTCTCATCACCATGCAATAACTCGCCAAACAGCTGGGAGTCATGCACGTTGGCTGCCATGACGGCAACCGAATGAATCAGCTTCGTCCGGTTGTCCACGCCGATATGCGTCTTCATCCCGAAGTACCATTGATTGCCTTTGCGCGTCTGGTGCATATCCGGATCACGGGCATTGTCTTTGTCCCTCTTCGGATAATAGGGCCTGATCACCTTGCTCAGTGCTGTCCAGGGAATGATCCGGTCCATCTCTTCCAGAAAGATTTCCTTACGGGTCTTTTTGCGGTATTTCTCGAAATCATCGGCGGCAAAACTCTGTTGGCGCATCGTTCACTTCCTAATTGAATGACTTTCCGTGTTATTCCAGATTCCGGGAATTAATCAGAGTGTCCCAAATAATTGAACTTTTTCATGACAACTACCTCCTTCATATGAGCCAGAATTTGACTCGGTTACTAGCGACTTTCATCCTTGAGCGCAGGATCACGTGCCTGCGACACCTCGCGTCCTTTCCACAGCGCAAAAATAGCCGGAAACACCACCAGCACCATGAACAAGGCGGACGTAACACCCCCTACCATGGGAGCCGCAATGCGCTTCATGACATCCGCACCGCTGCCGGTACTCCACATGATGGGAATCAGGCCAAGAAGCAATGCCATGCCGGTCATCAACATGGGCCGGATGCGCCGCCCTGCGCCCTCGACAATGGCTTCCGTCAGATCCTGCGGATCGTTCAGGTGATGATCACTACGCCGCTGGTGATAGCTCATGCCCAGATAGAGCATCATGAGCACGCCCATCTCGGCCGCGAGCCCGGCGAGCGCGATCATGCCCACCGCCACGGCGACACTCAGGTTGTAATCGAGCAGGTACAGTAGCCACACCGCACCGATCAGCGAGAACGGAATCGTCATCAGAATGACCAGCGCCTCGACCAGCGATCCGCGGTTCAGGAACAGCATAAAAAACACGATGAACAGGGTGAGCGGCACCAGCACCTTGAGCTTGGCTTTGGCGCGCTCGAAGTACTTGAACTGGCCGGCCCAGGCGATGCGGTAACCGGCCGGGATAGCGGCTTTCTCGTTGACCACCTGGCGGGCCAGGCCCACATAATCGGCGATGCCGATGTCTTTCACATCCACGAACACAAAACCCACCAGTTGGCCGTCCTCGTTACGCAACATGGGCGGACCGGTGAGGAATTTCATCCTGGCCAACTGGGTGATCGGCACCTGGGCGCCGGACGGGGTTGGCACCAGCACACGTTCCAGCGCCTCCGGGTTATCGCGGAACTCGCGCGCATAGCGCACATTAATGGCGTAACGCTCACGCCCCTCGATGGTTTCGGACACCTCCAGCCCCCCGACGGCTGCCATGATGACGTCCTCCACGTCGCCTACGGTCAGGCCGTAGCGGGCGATCTTTTCCCGGTCGATGTCGAAATCCAGGAAGTAGCCGCCGGTCAGGCGCTCGGCAAAAGCGCTGCGGGTATAGGGCTGTGTGCGCTCGTCGTCCTGTAGCGCGCGTTCGATGCGCACCGCGGTCGCTTCGATTTCCGACAGGTCGGTGCCAAACACCTTGATCCCCAGGCTGGAACGGATACCGGTGGACAGCATTTCGGTGCGTGTCTGGATGGGCATCCACCAGATGTTGGGCATGCCGGGATAACGCAGTTTCTCGTCCATCTCGGCGATCAATCCGTCCCAGGTCAACCCCTCGCGCCATTCCTCCATGGGCTTTAGTGTCACCACGGTCTCCACCATCGACAGCGGCGCCGGGTCCGTGGGACTGGTGGAACGACCGATTTTGCCGAACACACGTTCGACTTCCGGGAACTGTTTTAGCTGCCGGTCCATGGACTGCAACACCTTGCCGGCCTCGGTGATCGACATGCCGGGCAGGGCCGTGGGCATGTACAGGAGACTGCCTTCGTTCAGCGGCGGCATAAACTCGTTACCAAGCTTCAGGAACACCGGCGCAGTGGCGGCGAGCGCCAGTACCGAAACACCCAGCACCGCCCAGCGGAAACGTACGGCAAAACGCACCACCGGCGTGTACAGCGCAACCAGCCAGCGATTCAGAAAGCTCTTGTCACCGCGGATTTTGCCACGAATCAGGAGTACCGCCAGCGCCGGTGTGAAGGTGATCGCCAGCAGTGCCGCGAAACCCATCGAGTAGGTCTTGGTGAACGCCAGCGGCTTGAACAGTCGGCCTTCGGTGCCTTCCAGTGCGAACACCGGCATGAACGATACGGTGATAATCAGCAGCGAGAAGAAGATACTTGGCCCCACCTCCTGCATGGCCTTGATAATCACATCGCGCCGTTTGAGTCCTCCCCCCTGCTCCGGCAGCACTTCCAGTCGCTTGTGAATGTTTTCGATCATCACGATAGAGGCATCCACCATCGCGCCGATGGCCACGGCGATACCCCCCAGCGACATGATGTTGGCCGTCAGGTGCTGGCTGGCCATGGGGATAAACGCCAGCAGAATTGCAATGGGGAGGGTGAGGATTGCGATGAGCGAAGAGCGGAAGTGCAGCAGGAACACCATAATCACCAGCGAGACCACGATCATCTCCTCAATCAGGGTATGCCTGAGAGTGCTGATAGCGCGCTTGATCAGATCGGAACGGTCATAGGTGGTCACAATCTCCACCCCCTCCGGCAAAGCGCCGCGCGCTTCGGCCAGGCGCTGCTTGACCCGGTCGATGACGGCCAGCGCATCCTCGCCGTAACGCATCACGACAATGCCACCGACGGTCTCCCCCTCGCCGTCCAGTTCCGCAATTCCCCGGCGCATCGCCGGCCCCAGACTGACAGTGGCGACATCGCGTACCGTTATCGGGACACCACCCTTACCCACACCGAGCGCAATGCGTTCGATCGCGTCAGTCGACTGGATGTAACCACGGCCGCGAATAAAGTGCTCGTGACCGGCGATCTCCAGCACCCGGCCACCGACGTCGTTGTTGGAACGGCGGATGGCCTGCGCGACCTTGTTGAGCGGAATGCCGTAACCGGCCAGTTTGTTGGGGTCAACGTTGACCTGGTATTCCTTTTCGAAACCGCCCACCGAGGCGACCTCGGCCACCCCTTCCACGGACTCCAGCCAGTAACGCAGCGTGAAGTCCTGCAAACTGCGCAACTCAGCCAGATTGTTATTGCCGGATTTATCCACCAGGGCATACTGGAACACCCAGCCGACACCGGTGGCGTCCGGGCCCAGGGTCGGGCGCACCCCATCGGGCAGTTCGGCGACGGCTGAATTGAGATACTCCAGCACCCGCGAGCGCGCCCAGTAGATATCGGTGCCGTCTTCGAAGATGGCATACACGAAGCTCAGGCCCATGAAACTCTGGCCGCGCACAAACTGCACGTTGGGTGCTGCCAGCAGCGTGGTGGTCAACGGGTAGGTGATCTGGTCCTCGACCAGGTCCGGACTGCGCCCCGGCCACTCGGTATAGATAATGACCTGCACGTCGGATAAATCCGGGATCGCATCCAACGGTGTTTGCACCAGTGCGCGATAGCCCCAGAAGGCGCCGGCGGCAACCAGTAACAAGGTGATCAGGGTATTGCGCGCGCAATACGCAATGAGCCGCTCGATCGGCCCCTGGGATGATGTTTCGTTCACCATTGGTCGATCCCCGCTTTCAGCTTACTTTCGGCGGCGATCAGGAAATTGCCCGATGTCACTACCCGGTCACCGGCTTCAAGGCCGTTCAGCACTTCAATGTCATCACCGTTACGCAGACCCGTCTTGATTTTGCGCGGCTGCAATCGGCCTTCACCGAGATCCAGAAACACGACGCGACTTTCGCCGGCATATAGCACAGCGCCCTCGGGCACCACCAGGCGCTCGCCCAGATCGACCTTGAGGTGGACGTGCGCATACATGTCAGGCCGCAACAGGCCGTCGGGGTTGGGCAGCTCGACGCGCACGCGTGCAGTGCGCGTGTCGCCTTCCAGATAGGGATACAGATACGTGACTTTGCTGGGGAAGGTGCGGCCCGGCATTTCCGGTAACACCACCTCCGCGGCCATGCCGACCTGCACGTAGGGCAACTCGTATTCGTAGACCTGCCCTTCCACCCAGACACGGGAAAGGTCCGCGATACGCAGCAATTTCATGCCGGCCTTGACGGCCGAGCCTTCTACGATGTGCTTTTCGATCACCGTGCCGTCGGCGGGTGACAGGATAGGCACATACTCGGCGGCGCGGCCGCGCTTTTCCAGCGCCCGGATCTGCGCCGGACCGATATCCCACAGCG
Organism: uncultured Thiohalobacter sp.; assembly: GCA_964433205.1. Taxonomy (GTDB): domain Bacteria; phylum Pseudomonadota; class Gammaproteobacteria; order DSM-19610; family DSM-19610; genus Thiogranum. The sequence continues at coordinate 11,501 of CAYSRA010000032.1, forward strand.
TCAGACGGCGACGTGCAGCGGCGAGCAGGCTGTCGGTTCCCGACTTGCGCCGGTGCAGCGATTCCAGGTACTCGTCCTGTGCCGACACCAGCCCCGGGCTGTATACACTGAACAGTATTTGACCTTTTTCAACCGGGATACCAACGTAGTCGGCAGTCAGTTCGCCGATCCAGCCGTCAAACTTGAGACTGATGTCGGTTAACCGGGTCTCGTCGTAAGTCACCTGACCCGCCGCGCGGATCGTTTGCGTGAGGTGTTTTCGTTCCACCACGCCGGTTGTCACACCGATGAGCTGACGACGGCGGGCATCCACAAGAATGCTGCCGGACTGCACTTCCTGTTTCGTCACCGGCACCAGGTTCATGGCGCAGATCGGACAGGTACCGGGTGTTGCCGATTTCACCGAGGGGTGCATGGAACAGGTGTAATGGGAAATATCCGCCGGCGTGGCCGTCGCCAGGCCCAGCCCCTTGCGACCGGTGGCCATGTCGAAGGTGAGATCGCCATGCCCCAACGCGTCGCTGTGTACATCCACCGCCAGCGGCCAGGAACCGCTCATGGACAGCTCGAATTCGCCCTGGTAACGCCCCGGCGCCGTTTCTTCGATATCTGCGGCGGCGGTCATGGCCTGCATGGAACCCATGGCGGGCATTTGCGCCACGGCACGGACCTCGGCGCCTGTCACCGGCTGATCCTGCGCATCGTGCACCAGGATGGTGATGTGGTTCTTGCCAACTCTGGGTGGGTCCGGTTCGACGACCACACTGACCTGATAGGGTCCGGCCTGTTGGAACAGGGCAGCGTCGGCCGTATTCGGTTTATCCTCTCTGCTGTCGTTCAGCAAAAAAATACCCCCAGCCAGTGCAACAATGACCAGGATGGCAAAGATTTCTATGAATTTATGTGGCGTTTTCATGGTGTGGATCTCGACGGTTCAGTGCCTGCGCGCAGCGGTGCAGGACCACCCACTGCGCGTTCCAGTTCTGCCAGGTGGCGATGCACATCGGCCAGCGCCTGCTCGACCTGCAGCCGGGTTTGCATGAGGTTTTTCTCGGTGGTGAGCAGCGACAGGAAATCGCCGCTTCCGCCCTGATAGTCGGCTTTCGCAGCGGCCAGATTTTCTTCTGCCAATGGCAGCAGGCGTTCGCGATAAAGTGTCAACACGTGACGGCTTTCCTCGACCCGGTCGTAGGCACGCTGCACTTCTCCGGCGATGACGGCCGCTTTGTCGGTCAGTGCCCACTGCGCCTGCATCTGGCGCGCCCGGGCAGCGTCTTCAGCTGCACGCCGTTTGCGCTGATCCAGTGGGAGGTTGATACCGACACCGAGGGTGAGACGCTTTTCGTCCTGGTTCCACAGGCTGTTGTAACCCGCCTTCAGGTTGAAATCGGGATAGAACGCGCGCCGCGCAAGATTAGTTGTCGTTCTAGCGGCTTCAATATGTGCTACCAGCGCCTTGAGCTCGGGCCGTGCCTGCACGGCCCGGGCGCGTAGCGCTTCGGCACTGGGCAAAAACCCGGGCTCTGATAGCTTTGCCGGCAGCGGCAAGCGTTCATCCGGTGCCCGATTCAACAGGGTGTTGATGCGCGCCAGGCTATCGCGTCTTTGTCGCTCCAGCACGATGGCGCGATGCTTGAGCAGGTTAAACTCCACATCGGCGCGCAGCGCATCCTGCTTGCTGGCCTGCCCGGTGCTGTAGCGGGCCTCGGCAATGCGCCGGAACTCCTGCAACAGCGTCTGGTTGATACGGTTAATGCGGATGGCTTCATGGATGAAATACCAGTCCGCGAACAGCGAGCGGGTTGTAGCGGACAGTTCCAACCGTAACGTCTCGATGTCTTGCTGTGCTGCGTCGGCTTCGTGTTGTGCGCGTTCGCCGCGCAGCCGCCGTTTGCCCGGCCAGGGGAGCTTCTGTGACAACTCCAGTTTCTGACCGAAATCCTGATCACCGGCACTGGCCGTACGCGGCGCTGTCGCATAAGACAATAACGGATCGTCCAGCGCAGCGGCCGGCTCGATGCGCGACTGCGCCGCCTGCCAGGCCGCCTGCATGGCGGGCAGCGTGGGGTTGCGTGCCAATACGGCATCGACCAGCTGCCGGGGCGTTAGCTGCTGGTTGTGAACAAATAGCGGAGCCTCTCCGCTGTCGGCCACGGCACGCCCACCTGTGGCCAACACCAACAGGAGGACTGCTATGCCATGTTGCCATAACGAATACATCTGGAAATTCATAACGACACCTTCGTGATCGTGTCATACGCACGAGCCGAACTCATGCGATCAACGCGCACAGACCAGGCCATACAACCGGTTTGCGTGCGTGAATCAGTGCCCTGACGGGCGAACGAAGGTGGGTTTAAACGCGGAAGCGCTGAGTAAGCAGGTAGGTCAGGTTACCCGGGGATCCGGGCGGTAAAGCCGTTGGGCCAAAGAGAACCGGCAGAGGGTTCAGTGGATTGAGCGCCGATAGCGAAAACAGCAAGGCCGGGGGTGGCTGCGGCGCTTCCAGCAGTATGACCTGCTGGGCGTGTGAGTCAGAGGCGATGGCATCACCGCCAGGTGGCGACTGGTAGGAGACTGCGCAGCAATCCGTATCGGGCGCGGTTTGCTGATCGTGGCATCCCCCACCCATTGCACAGCCCTTGTCGCCATGCTGATCGCAACAGCACACAGTCCGCTCCCCGCCACCCATGAGCTCGCAGGCAAATACAACCTGAAACTGCGAGAACAGTCCAGTAAACAGGAATAAACCGATGACAAAACGGCGGAATGATGCGTTTCGGATCATAATTTCAGGCTAGCAGCCTTTGCTCTCCGGTACAAGATACTCACTTAGCTACATTTACCGGGCATATCCAGCTCCGTCAGATCTCATATACCGGGTGAAAGTTGTATCGGCTGTCGGCCTGTCGTCTTTACAGGCTGACAGGTACGAAACACATATATTCATTCAATCGCAAACCCGACAGTAAAACAGGACGGCCATGACTGCCGCCATCAGCCTTGTCTATACAACCGGAAAAGATGAAAGGGTGGTACATCCCGTCCTGCCCTGATGAGGTGGCCGGGGAAAGCACAGCCTGGTTCGCCGAAGGGTGATAACAAGATCTCAGAACTTCGCTCCGTTGTCGAGGCTGGATAAGGTGAGGCTCTCACCGCTGCCGACATCGAACACGTGTATATCCAGGGGATCCAGCTGCAGTCTGATGCTGTCACCTTCACTGACGCCGGTTGTCGGATCGATACGTGCGACCAGCGAACGACGCACCGCACTGACCGTTTCCAGGTCGAGATCCTCCGCTAATTCCAGGTCCTCGAAACCCTCGAGCGCTACGTCGAAATACACAAAAAGATCTGACCCCAACCATTCGACAACTTCAGCCTGCACATCGAGATACAGGCATCCCGGGGCCTCATCGGTGTTACTGACAGCCCTTAGATGCTCGGGCCGAATGCCTGCGATGAGCGGTTTATCACTGATAGCCGAGGCATCCCCGTGCATAGCTTCCGGGAAAGCGAGTGTGCCGATGGGGAGTTCGAGGTGCCCCGCTACCCACCGCGCCGGAAGAAAATTCATGGCCGGAGAGCCGACAAAGCCGGCGACAAAGAGATTCCCGGGACGTTCATAGAGTTCACGCGGTGAGCCGATTTGCATCACTGCGCCCTTGTGCAACACCGCAATACGGTCACCCAGTGTCATTGCCTCGGTCTGGTCATGAGTAACGTAAACCGCTGTCGTCCCGAGCCGGCGTTGCAGCCGGAAGATCTCGGTGCGCATCTGTACGCGCAGCTTCGCATCCAGATTAGACAGCGGCTCGTCGAGCAGGAACGCCCTGGGCTCGCGCACAATGGCGCGGCCCATGGCCACCCGCTGGCGCTGACCCCCGGAGAGGGCGCGGGGCTTGCGATCGAGGATATCCTCGAGTTCGAGGATCTCGGCGGCGTGTCTGACCTGCTTGTCGATCTCTTCCTTCGGCAGCCTGGCAAGCTTGAGCGGGAAAGCTATATTTTCGCGCACGCTCATGTGCGGATAAAGGGCATAGCTCTGAAAGACCATGGCCATATTACGGTCCCTGGGGTCGAGGTCGTTGACCACACGGCCGTCCACCCGGATTTCTCCTTCACTGACGGTTTCCAGGCCGACGATCATGTTGAGCAACGTCGACTTGCCGCAGCCTGAGGGGCCCACCAGGATGAAGAACTCCCCGTCGTGGATGGTGAAGCTGACGTGCCTGACCGCGGTTGTGCCCGGATAGCGCTTGCTCACATTTCGCAGTTCGATTTCAGCCATGCCGCTAACCCTTGATGGCACCGGAGGTCAACCCGGCGACAATACGCCGCTGGAACAGGAGTACCACAATGATGATGGGTACCGTCACCACGACTGACGCGGCAGCGATCGAACCCGTGGGCTGGGCGAAGCGTGAGCTTCCTGTGAAAAAGGCGATGGCGGCCGGCGCAGTACGCGCGTCGTTGGTCGAGGTGAGCGCAATCGCAAACAGGAAGTCGTTCCAGGCGAACATGAAGACCAGGATAGCGACCGAGACGACCCCCGGCGCCGCCAGCGGGACAATGATGCGCACAAACGCCTGCAACGGCGTAGCCCCGTCGACGCGTGCGGCCTTTTCCAGGTCCCAGGGAATCTCGCGGAAGAAGGCTGACAGGATCCAGATCGCCAACGGCAGTGTGAAGGTCATATAGGGAAGGATCAGCCCGGCCCAGGTATCGTAGAGTCCCAGGGTGCGCCACAGATTGAACAGCGGACCGATAATGGAGACTGGAGGAAACATGGTGACAGCAAGCGCCGCCGCGAGAATCAGACGCCGGCCGGGAAACCGCAGGCGCACGATAGCGTAGGCCGCAAACATGCCGAGCAGCACAGCGGCCGCTGTCGAAATCACGGCGATACCGATGGAGTTCCACAGTGCAGCGGGAAACTGCGGGTCGTGGAAAACCGCCTGGTAGTGTTCCAGACTGACAACACGCGGTATAAAACGCTGGTCACCGAGATCTCCCGCGGGCTTTAACGACAGCGACAGAATCCAGGCGACCGGGATCAATGCGTAACCCACAACGACGGCACTTCCCATGCCCCAGAAGAAACGCTCCGTCAGACCCTTGCCTGTGCCGTCAGCCATCAGCGCCGCCCCGTTGTGACAGATCGATAGCGAAACCCTTGATGTAGATCGCGGCGACGGCAAGCACAAGGAGGAAGATCAGTACCGAGACCGCCGAGCCCAGACCCAGGTTTAAACGCGTGATGAGTGTGTTGTAGCCGATGATTGACACCGATTCAGTGCCCTGTGCGCCACGCGTCTGGATGAACACCGTATCGAAAATGCGAATGGCGTCCAGGGTCCGGAACAGCAGGGCGACCATGATCACCGGCCGCATCAGCGGCAGGGTCACCCTGAAAAAACGTTGCAGGGCGTTAGCCCCGTCCACGCGCGCGGCGCGCAGCAGATCCCCGGGGATGATCGTCAGTCCGGCCAGCAGCAGCAGGGCCATGAACGGCGTTGTTTTCCATATCTCGGTTTGTATTATCACGAAGAACGCTGTCCAGCGCTCGGCAAGCCAGGCACCCTCCAGTCCCAGCAGTGCATTGACAAAGCCGGTTGTGGGATCGAAAGCGAAGCGCCAGCTCATGGCCGCCACCACGGTAATGATCCCATAGGGGACCAGCAACGCGGTGCGCACCAGCCGCCGACCGATCAGGGCGTGATGCATCACAAGGGCAAAAACGAAACCGAGCACGAGTTCGAGAGAAACCGAGGCGATGGTAATGAGCATGGTATTGAACAACGCCTGCCACCATAACCCGGAACCCAGCACGCTAAGGTAGTTTTCCAGCCCGATAAACTCACGCATGTCCGGTAATCGCAGATCATAGCGAAACAACGACAACCATACGGCGTACAACATGGGGTAGGCCGTGACCAGCAGCATGGCAATTACCGCCGGCGCGCACAGCAGCCATGCAAGCCGGTGTTCGGCAAGCGTTCGCCGGCTCATAGCAAGCCCTCCGATCGCAGTGCCCGGCCCACCGCTTTGCGCAAGCGCCCGACATCCTCAACGGGATCAATTTCGTGCATGGGGTGCAGTGTATGGCTGATGGCAAGGGACAGATCGGCATACAGCGGCGACTGCGGGCGCTGAACGGCATCGCGCAGCGTCTCGCGCAGCAGATCGGCGAAGGGAAAGGTCGCACGGACCTGGTCATCATCATAAAGGGCAGCGATGGTCGGCGGCAGCCCGCCGAGCGTAGCAGCCACACGTTGACTCGGCCCGGAAGCAATGCAGGCCGCGGCTTCGAAGGCAAGATCGGGGTAGCGGGTGTAGGCGCCGATACCGACATTGATACCGCCCAGGGTAACCCGGCCCGGATGTCCTTCGATCACTGCGGGCCAGCGGGCCCAGCCCATATGCTCGGCGATCCCGGGGGCATTCGCCTTCGCACTCGGCCACACAAAGGTGTAGTTGATCATGAAACTGGACTCACCCGTTTCGAAGGCGATGCGGGCATGATCCTCCCGCGCGATGGCCAGGGCAGGATCCGCCGCCGGCGAGTTGGCGAGACGCCGCATAACCGACAGCGCCGCCTGGGTCGGTTTATCTTCGAGCGAGACGGTCTGCCCACCCGGGGTTAACACGGAACCGCCAGCCGAAGCAAGCAACGAGATAAAGAACACCGTTAACCCCTCATAGCGCGCGCCCTGGGCCTGGATCGTGCCAACATCTCCCAGCCGTTCGGCCACTTCAATCATCTCCTGCCAGGTCTGCGGCGGTGACGTCACACGGTCAGTGCGATACCAAAGGAGCTGAGTGTTGGTGGTAAAGGGGGCAGCCCATAGCTGCTGCTTATAGGTCGCACTTTCAATGGCACTGGTCAGACGCCCCTTACGCGCCCTGCGCGCCGCCGCTTCCCCCCAGGGTAATACCCAGCCGGCCTCCGCGAACTCCGCGGTCCAGATCACGTCCATGCCGATGATATCAATGTCCTGATCGCCGGCGGCAAGCCGACGTACCAGTTGCTCGCGCTGCTGGTCGGCGTCAGTCGGCAAGCGGGTGAGTTCAATTTGATAACGGCCCTGCGATACCCGGGTACAGCGCTCAGCCGCCTGTTCAAAGGCGCCCGAGGGTTCGTCAAAGACGTACCAGTGCAGACGGGGGGGAGTCCGGGCTTCGTCGCTACAAGCGACCAGAACACTCAGCGCAGCAGCAAGGATGATCCCGGTAGTGAATCCTGTATTCAACATCATGGTTACCATAATAGTGCCATTTGTCGTGGTGCCGGCGCTTCTTCAGGTCCGATGGTCATGTTGCAGAAGGCAAGGCAGCTGCTGGGCCCGTGGCGTATTTCAAGACATACGTTCCGGAAGTTGGGCTTTCACTTTGGCTATCCAGCCAGGAAAATCCCCCGGATTATATTTCATTATTAAACAGTCACTTGCGGCGCTTGCCCATTCGATACTGCAGTTGACTTATCAATCACTTACGGTTCACTGTGCGCTCAAGTTAGCACAAATCCGGCACACCCACGCAGCACAATTCCGATCATTCTCTTCAGATAATGTATAGATAATCGATATACGATAATGTATATTGATTATCTATACAACTGGAGACCATCCCGATGACTGAAACACAGAACCGTGCAGCAGCGATAAATATCCGTGCCCGCCCAACTCAGCGTAACCTGATCGACAAGGCCGCTGCGATGCTCAACAAGAATCGCTCAGACTTCATGCTGGAAGCGGCCTGCCGTGAGGCCGAGAACGTTTTGCTCGACCAACGCCTTTTCCTGGTCGACGACAAGGCCTGGCAGGCATTCGAGACACTCATCGATGCGCCGGTCAAAGACAACCCGGCGCTGCGCAAACTGTTACGTGACAAGGCCCCATGGGAGAAATAACAGCGCCGGAGCCGCTTACCGGGACTCACCTCATTGAATCGTTCTCGTGCGGTGTCCCGGTACTGGATGACTGGCTCAAACGCCGCGCGCTCAAGAATGAAGTTTCCGGCGCATCCCGCACTTTCGTCATTTGCCAGGACAAGCAGGTCGTCGGTTATTACACACTGGCCACCGGCAGTATTGAACATCGTGATGCCCCAGGGAAAATGCGCCGCAACATGCCGAATCCGATACCGGTGATGGTGCTTGGAAGACTTGCCGTCGATCAGCGATGGCAGCAGGCTGGACTGGGTCGTGGCCTGCTGAAAGATGCCCTGTTGCGCACCCTGTCAGTATCGAGACAGGCAGGCATCCGGGCGTTACTGGTGCATACCCTCTCGGAGGATGCAAAGCACTTCTACACCCGTAACGGGTTTTTCGAATCTCCACTTGACCCCATGACCTTGATGATTGCATTGCAGGATGCAGCACATTGCCTGTAAGGACAGGCGCAGAGAACATTGTGAAAACCGGTCAAACAAAGTGGAGCACAATTCTGCGACAGGCCGTGATACGAACGGGATGACAACGGTTACACCTATGACAAACGACTCGATGCCGATGGACTGGAAGGCCAGTTGCAGGCACGGCGAGACAGTTACTACACCTATACAGACATCATGGAGAACTTCGATCCCACGGTGGTGAAGCTGCGCAGGAAACGCAAGATTGTTCTGGCAAACGAGAAGCTGAAAGACCTGTTGTAACAGACAAGTAGACAACCTGTTTTTTGACCAGATGCTCGGCCACTGTCGTCGCGCGTCGCGCTCCTCGGCTCGAACCTCCGACCATCTGCTTCGTAGATACACCGCCTGGTCCTTATATCTATTTGATAATAAATGCTTTTACTGAATTTTAATTCCCAACAAATTTGCTCTAAATGGCCCTGAATGAGCTTATTTGACCCTGAACGGGGTCTGTCTATTGGGAACGATACGGCCACCCCCGATATCCTTGATCTGGTAGACAGGAAACCAAATAAGCCATGGCATTGACCCAGGAGCCCTGTGCATCAATGTTTCGATGGTTAAAGCACGTGCGTGACAGCGTTTCGCCGGATTGCGCCGGGTGAAACGGATATGACCCGTTTGAAAGCGCGACTGAATGCGGCTTCGGATTGATACCCCAGGCGACTGGCCACTTCGGCTACGCTCGTGTCCTGTTCCTTGAGCGTGTCCATCGCGACGTACATTCGCCAGCGTGTGACGTACCGCATTACCGGTTCACCGACAAGTTCAGTAAAACGCGCGGCAAACGCCGAACGGGACATGGCTACCTGCTGCGCAAGTGAAGCCACTGTCCAGGGTTGTGCCGGATCACGATGAATCAGTGCGATTGCACCGCCGATCTGGCGATCCATCAACGCACCAAGCCAGCCGGTGCGCGCCGCAGGATCTGTTTCCATCCAGGCACGAATGGCCTGCACGACCAGGATATCACCAAGCCGCGTGATCACGGCTTCGCCTCCAGGCCGACGTTCCCTGGATTCCGCGGCCATCAACCGGAGTGTACTTTGCATCCATTCCACCTGCGGTGAATACATGGCATCGATAACAAGTATCCGGGGCAATGCATCAATAAGATTTCGCGCAGCCGGGTGATCGCAACGCAAGGCTCCGCAAATCATTGTTGTCTGCGTTTCCCCCTGGCCGTGGCGAAGGATCTCGTAACGGTCGCTGACCTGCTCGCGCTCGAGTTCGAGCACACTGGGTGTGGGCACGCCCGGTTCACTCCAGATGCGGTGCCCCTGGCCGTGCGGTACCAGTGCAAACGATCCCGGCTGAAGCAGTCGAGCTTCGGCCTCGCTCTCGCCGGCATCAAGCCATCCCTGCCCCTCGGTCACCACATGAAACCAGAGGTGGCCGGGTATTTCCGGGATGGTGGCACCCCACTGCCCTCTCAGCTCGGACCGGGCATAAAAAGCACCGTCCAGGCGGAAAAAATGGAGTGCTTCGCCAAGGGCGTCTGTCGGTGCCGGCCCCCAGGGATCCTGTGCGGGTTTCCTGTGCATGTCTCAAAGTATAACGTTCGATGAGCAGGAATCCATTGATATTGGACGATTAGGCAATTAATACGGTTTTTCTGCCATATAAAGTCCAACAATTACGTACCAGAATAGACATGCCATCAAGTCATAATTGAAAACACGATCAAGGAGATTGCTATGAACACAGCACGAAATGTAACACTCGTTCTGGGCGGTACAGGCAAAACCGGAAGCCGCGTCGTACAGAGACTTCAAACCTCCGGATACCCGGTACGGGTGGGTTCCCGCACCGGTAGCCCCCCATTCGACTGGCAAGACCGGGCGACCTGGACAGCCGCGTTGAATGATGTGGATGCCGTGTACCTGACCTACTATCCGGACCTGGCAATTCCGGGCGCCGTCGAGACCATCCTCGCCTTCATGGAACAGGCAGAGGCGAGCGGGATAAAGCGCCTGGTGCTCCTGTCCGGGCGTGGCGAAGAAGAGGCTCAGCGTGCCGAACAAGTAATACGGGTATCCGCTATCGACTGGACAATCCTGCGTTGCAGCTGGTTCTCGCAAAACTTCAGCGAGAATTTCCTGGTGGAATCCGTCCGCAGTGGCGAAGTCATCCTCCCCGCAGGTAGCGTCGGGGAACCGTTTATCGATACCGAGGACATCGCCGATGTCGCGTTTACCGCACTGACCGGCAATGGCCACGCGGGCCAGCTCTACGAACTAACCGGACCCCGCCTGTTGACGTTTGCCGAAGCGGTCGAGGAAATCGCCAGCGCAACAGGACAGCCTGTCCGCTACAGACAGGTTTCAGCGAAGGATTATGCTGCTGCGCTGGCCGAGCAGGATGTGCCGGACGATTTTGCATGGCTCCTGGATTACCTGTTCACGACAGTTCTGGATGGACGAAACGCCTACCTGACCGATGGTGTTGAGCGTGCCCTGGGCCGCAGCCCGAGGGACTTCAGTGATTACGCCCGGGAAGTGGCGGCCAGTGGTGCCTGGGATGTAGTACCCGTGTGATCTGGCTGGTGGCTCATGCCTCACACGGTGATGAGGACTTTTCCTCGCGCGTGACCTTCTTCGATATAGCCAAGGGCCACAGGTGTCTCACTCAACGGGTAGGTTTTATCGATGACCGGCAGCAGCTTTCCGGATTCGGCCAACTCCTTCAAAACAACCAGATCCTCGTGATTCGGCGCCGAAATATACCGGCGCAGATTCTGACGTACAAACGGTGACAACACGAGCGGCTTGAGCAGGCGAACCAGAAACGCGAAACCGTGCGCGCCCGAACCGCTGTTAAGGATAAGCGTCCCGTCGGGCGCAAGCGCACGCCTGCAATCCGATAACGTACGGTTCTCCACGTTATCGAAGATAAGATCGTAACGCTGATCGGCCTGAGTAAAATCATCACGGGTGTAATCAATCACATGGTCAGCACCAATCGAGCGAACCCTGTCCACATTCCTCGTGCTGCATACGCCAGTCACTTCCGCCTCGAACGATTTGGCAAGTTGCACGGCGAATGATCCCACACCGCCCAATGCACCATTGATCAGGACTCTCTGCCCTGACCGGACCTTACCCACATCGCGAAGAGCGTGCAGGGCCGCAAGTGCGGAGGTGGGTATGGCCGCTGCTTCTTCAAACGTGAGGTTCACAGGCTTGTGCGCGAGCTCGTCTTCTGTGGCACATACATACTCGGCACAAGTACCGGTACACGCGCCGAACACCTCATCACCGGGCTGGAACCGCTTTACATTGCAGCCAACCACCTCGACCCGGCCAGCCACGTCGTATCCCGGAACACCGTATTTTGGTTTAAGCAGTCCGGTAACCATGCGCACAGGGAACGGCGTGCCTCTTACGGTAAAACAATCGCCTGCGTGGAGGCCCGCCGCGTGAACGCGCACCAGCACCTGATCATCAGTAGCAACTGGCGCGTCGATCTCTCTGAGCTCCAGAATCTCATCCGGTGCTCCGTAATCGTCCTGAATGATTGCCTTCATTGTATGATCGCCTCAATCTCGATGACCTGACGTGCTGAACCCCGCAATGGTCAAAAGACGTGGCTCGTGGATCTCTCATGAATACGACTGATGTTACACGTAACTGGACGAACGGGTGCTGTATCCGAACCATGCAATTTCGACTGGCCACGGAACAGGGCTCATATTCGGCAGACATACCGATCATTCCTGTTTCGGTGTCGGGTAGACAATGCTGGGTGGAAGACGGTGAAACAGCCACGCAATCATGATCAGTGCCAGGCTGCCGGACGCGACAGGCAACCCCAGATATGCCCAGCCCGGGTTGTCGAAAAACACCACCAACGGGTCTGCTCCCGCAGGCGGGTGCGTCACCCGCAGTGCCGCCATCGCTGCAATCGCCAGCCCCACAGCCAACCCCAGGCTCCACCATTCCACTGGCAACATTGCATGCAACAGGAGGCCAATGGCTGTCGACACCAGATGCCCACCAATGACGTTTGCCGGTTGTGAGAGTGGACTATTGGGTACCGAGAACAATAGGACACAGGTCGCCCCGAATGGCGCCATGAGTAACAGATTTCCTGTCACACGCCCCAACCAGGCAACGGCGCCAATCGCGAGTAACCCGCCCAGACCGGCCTTCACCACGACGGTCAAGGGCTGTCCGGGCTGGTGACGAAACAGCAAGCTGCCCAGGACCGGATTCCGGGGATTAGTCCTTGTCTCACGCCCCATGACGGCAGGCCTCCTTTTCCAGATAATCGAACATCAAGGTCTCTCCCTCTCGCTAGTTCACATGCCGACCTGCGGTCACGCCACCGTCGACTGGCAATACCACGCCGGTGATCCAGTCAGCCTGTGCGCCGGCCAGAAAAAGAATGGCCGAGGTCACATCTCCGGCTTGTCCATTACGCCCCAGCGGATGAAAGTCGTTAAATCCTGGCAAAACTGTTCTGACTTCCTCATCACTCATAAACGTGTTGTAGACCGGTGTCTCTACCACAGCGGGGGCTACGGCATTCACGCGGATATGGTCTGCTGCAAATTC
>CAYSRA010000033.1:0-1849 GCA_964433205.1 uncultured Thiohalobacter sp.
TATAGGTCGCTTGGACGATGTGCGAAATACGCGGTTACTGAGAATACGATCAAAAGAGGACCGGTTCATCAACAGGACGATGCGATGCTCTGCAGCACCAGAGAGAAGAACCTACCGGGGAGAAAGGAACAGCAGAGAAAAGAGAAAAGGGGACGGAGGGATTAAATTTTGAGAAAAGAGAAAAGGGGACGGAGGGATTAAATTTTAATCCCTCCGTCCCCTTTTTTTCTTTTTCCAGGCGTTCGGCGCAGCCGAGCATCGCAGACATTTCGCGAGCGCGCAAAATGTCGAGAAGCGCAGGGTACCCGCGTAGCGGGCAAGTCGTCGTCTGGAAAAAGGAAGAACCCCCAACCCATGACGAAAATCTGCCACCAAAAAAAACGCCCCCGGTTTTTTCGACCGGGGGCGTCACTTCAGGTGGAACTACAGGAGGGGAACGATCATCAGCGCTACGATGTTGATGATCTTGATCAGCGGGTTGATGGCCGGACCCGCCGTATCCTTGTAGGGGTCGCCGACCGTGTCGCCGGTTACCGCCGCCTTGTGTGCGTCACTGCCCTTGCCGCCAAAGTTGCCATCCTCGATGTACTTCTTGGCGTTGTCCCAGGCGCCACCACCGGTGGTCATGGAGATGGCCACGAACAGACCGGTGACGATAGTGCCGATCAGCAGACCGCCCAGTGCCTCCTTGCCCAGCAACAGGCCGACAAGGATCGGCACCAGCACCGGTAACAGCGACGGGATCACCATCTCGCGGATGGCGGCCTTGGTCAGCATGTCCACGGCGCGGGAGTAATCCGGCTTCTGGGTACGATCCATGATGCCGGGCATCTCCCGGAACTGGCGGCGTACCTCGTTGACGATGCCGCCGGCCGCGCGACCGACCGCTTCCATGGCCATGGAGCCGAACAGGTAGGGCACAAGACCACCGAGGAACAGGCCGATGACGACCATGTGGTTGTCCAGCGAGAAATTCAGCGCCGTACCGTCACCGTTGGCAGCCAGTGCGTGGGTGTAGTCCGCGAACAGTACCAGCGCGGCCAGGCCGGCGGAGCCGATGGCGTAGCCCTTGGTGACCGCCTTGGTGGTGTTGCCTACCGCGTCGAGCGGATCGGTGATGTTGCGGATCTTCTCATCCAGTTCCGCCATTTCGGCAATGCCGCCGGCGTTGTCGGTGATGGGGCCGTAGGCATCCAGGGCCACGATGATACCGGTCATCGACAGCATGGAGGTTGCCGCGATGGCGATGCCGTACAGGCCCGCCAGTTCGTGGGCGCCCCAGATGGATGCGGTAACGGCGAGCACCGGTGCGGCGGTGGACTTCATGGACACGCCCAGGCCGGCGATGACGTTGGTGCCGTCGCCGGTGGTGGAAGCTTCGGCGATATGCCGTACCGGCGAGAATTCCGTTGCCGTGTAGTACTCGGTGATGACCACCATGGCAGCGGTAAGCGCCAGGCCGATGAGGCCGCAGTAGAACAGGTTTGTGCTGGAGACAGTGACGCCGTCCAGCACGACGGAATCGCCCATGACCTGTTTGGTGACGAAGTAGAAGGCCACGGCTGCCAGTACACCCGCTACGATAAGGCCGCGGTACAGGGCATTCATGATCTTGCCGCCTTCGCGTGCCTTGACGAAGAAGGTGCCGATGATCGAGGCGATGATCGAGACGCCGCCCAGCACCAGCGGGTAGATGGCAGCTGCCGAACCCATATCCTTCAGCAGCAGGCCGCCCAGCAGCATGGTTGCGACCACGGTCACCGCATAGGTCTCGAACAGGTCGGCCGCCATGCCCGCGCAGTCGCCGACGTTGTCGCCCACGTTGTCGGCGATCACCGCCGGGTTGCGC
>CAYSRA010000033.1:1859-13399 GCA_964433205.1 uncultured Thiohalobacter sp.
CGCCGCCGAGACGGGCGAAGATGGAGATCAGCGAGCCGCCGAAGGCCAGGCCGATGAGCGGGTGAACGGGGTCGGGCGCGCCGCTGGCGAGCAGTATGGCGTAAAAACCGGCCACCCCGAGCAGTCCCAGGCCGACCACCAGCATGCCGGTGATGGCGCCACCGCGGAAGGCAATCTGCAGTGCGGCGTTGAGCCCGTCATTGGCGGCTTCGGCGGTACGGACATTGGCGCGTACCGACACGTTCATGCCGATGTAACCGGTCAGCCCCGAGAACACGGCGCCGATAGCGAAGCCGGTGGCCGTCGTCCAGTCGATAAAAAAGCCGATCAGCACCAGCAGCACGATGCCCGCCATGCCAATCGTGGTGTACTGCCGGTTCAGGTAGGCTTTGGCGCCATCCTGTATGGCAGCAGCGATTTCCTGCATTCGACTGCTGCCAGCCGGTTTGGCCAGTATCCATCTCGCGGACACGATGCCATACAGGATGGCAGCGGCCGCGCAGGCCAGTGCAAAGATAAGTTCTGCGGACATGATATTTCCTCCAACAACAGTTGCTACGGTGCGATAGGCAGCGCCCGGCGGATAAAACTGTATTTGTTTCTCGCCGCAGACACGTGCATGTATCGCCGGTTGTATTTCAGTCGAACGTGCTGCCCGGTTTAAAGCCGAACAGCGTTTCCAGGTCGAACTCGCGAATCAACCGGTCGACGGCGCTCTGTCCATGTTCCCGCTGAACCTCGGCGAGGATCAGTTTTGCGCCATTCCGGTTATAGCCGCCACCCATGTCGGCCTGTACAGCAATCAGTTCGCGTGCTTTTTCCAGCGTCATCCCGTCACCACAAAAAAGGGGGTGCTTTTAAGCACCCCCTGTTTAATTGTTACTACCTGACCTTGAAGTCAGCCAGTTTTTTTCGTACCGGTACGTTCTTGAGTTGAACATACTTCGGCATACCGTCCTTGCCGTAGGGAGGGTAGTCCTCCCCGGCGATCAGCGGTTCGAGGTAGTCGCGGCACCTTTTGGTGATGCCGAAACCGTCCTTGCTGATAAAGTTCATGGGCATCATCTTCTCGACATTGGCCACACGTGACAGCTTGGCCTCGCCCACCTTCCAGCGGTACGGCTTGCTGGAGACGCGCTTGATGGTCGGCATGACCGAGTTCTTGCCGGCCAGCGCCAGTTCCACCGCGGCCTTGCCCATGGCGTAGGCCTGTTCCACATCGGACTTGCTGGAGATATGGCGCGCCGCGCGCTGCAGGTAATCGGCGACGGCCCAGTGGTACTTGTAGCCAAGCTTGTCGCGGATCAGGTTGGCGATGACCGGTGCCACGCCGCCCAGCTGGGCATGACCAAAGGCGTCTTTCAGGCCCTGGTCGGCGAGGAACTTGCCGGAACGGTCGCGTACGCCCTCGGAGACGACGATGGAGCAGTAGCCGTACTGCTTGACCTTCTCTTTCACCAGCTTGAGGAATTTGGTCTGGCTGAATTTTACTTCCGGGAACAGGATCACGATCGGCAGATCGGTCTTCTCGGTAGCGGCCATGCCGCCGGCCGCGGCAATCCAGCCGGCGTGGCGCCCCATCACTTCCAGTACGAAGATCTTGGTGGACGTCGCGCACATGGAGGCAACGTCAAAGCTGGCTTCCAGCGTGGACACGGCGATGTACTTGGCGACTGAACCGAAACCCGGGCAGTTGTCGGTGATCGGCAGATCGTTGTCCACGGTCTTGGGTACGTGGATCGCCTGGATCGGGTAGCCCATGGTCTTCGACAGCTGCGAGACCTTCAGGCAGGTGTCAGCGGAGTCGCCACCGCCGTTATAGAAGAAGTAGCCGATGTTGTGCGCCGCGAAGACTTCGATGAGCCGCTCGTACTCGCGCTTGTTGGCTTCCAGGCTCTTCATCTTGTAGCGGCAGGATCCGAAGGCGCCGGACGGGGTGTGGCGCAGCGCGGCGATGGCGCGGGCGGATTCCTTGCTGGTGTCGATGAGGTCTTCAGTCAATGCGCCGATGATACCGTTGCGGCCGGCGTAGACCTTGCCGATCTTGTCCTTGTGCTTGCGCGCCGTTTCGATCACGCCGCAGGCGCTGGCGTTGATGACGGCGGTGACGCCACCCGATTGCGCGTAAAACGCGTTTTTGTTTTCTGTGGATCGTGCCATGTGACAATACTCCTGAAACGTTCTATTAAATCCGGTTGATCCGCGTTCAGCCGTTTTCGGCTTCCTTCGCGTGATGGTCGGCCTGGACCTGCAACAGTGTGACGACACACTCGGTCAGGTCATCGTATTCGTCACGGCCGGTACCGTACATCTGGTGTATGCGGTAGAAAAACTGGCAGCGGAAACGGTTGTCGCCGGTTTTGGCGATCACGAAATGACATTTGTCGACCTCCCAGTACGCGGCCGGGCAAATCGTCAGTTCAGTACGGGCAAGGTCCAGGCGCAGTTCGGTTTCCGCCAGTTGCACCTCGGGAGCTTCGCCGTAACGCTCCTGCAACGTGGATTTGATAATCCACAACTCGTTGTCGGTGAAGTCGGAAATGCGGTTCATGCCTGTGTTGTTTATCCCTGCAGGGTTTGAAAAGGCGCCCAATCATAGAGCAAAAAGCAATGGAATTCAGGTGCTTTGTTTGACTTGAGGCTTATAGGGGCGGTAGCTTAATCACTGAACGGTGTTACAACCAAGAAAACTATTGAATGTCCCTATGAAAAAACTTTTATTGGTGGAAGCTTCCCGGAAAGCATCGGTTAGCTGATAAATGTAATAAAAATCAATGACACAGCGAGCGTAAAAGGACTATGAGGATTGTTCTGTTGGGACCGCCGGGGAGTGGAAAGGGCACGCAGGGGCAGCGGCTGGCGAAGCATTACGGGATTCCCGAGATATCCACCGGGGATCTGTTGCGCGAGGCCGTGGCGGCGGGGACGCCGCTCGGCAAGGCCGCCAAGGCGGTCATGGACGCCGGCCAGCTGGTTTCCGACGAAATTGTTCTCGGCGTCATCCGCGAGCGATTGTCGCGCAGCGACGCCCGCAAGGGTTTTATTCTCGACGGGTTTCCGCGCAACCTGACGCAGGCCGAGCAACTCGATGACCTGCTTGGCCAGTTGGGCAAGCCTATTGATCTGGCGTTACTCATCGACGTCGACGTCGATACCATCATGCAGCGGCTGTTCGGGCGCCGTATCTGCGTCTCCTGCGGTGCCAGCTACAATATTTTTTACGCGCCGCCGAAAATGGACGGGCGCTGCGATCTGTGCGGCGGCCGCCTGCGCCGTCGCTCCGACGACAACGAGGAAACCATCGGCAACCGGCTGCGGATCTATGAAGTCCAGACCCTGCCGGTGGTCGAGTACTACCGTGAACAGGGTATCCTGCGCCAGGTCCAGGGCATCGGCGAGCCCGACGACGTATTCCGTGCCGTACTCAAGGTGGTTGAAGAGGCAAGGAAGACTTTTGCCAGCCGGGACCGTTCCGAGGCCATACGCCGCGCAGTGGCGCGCAAGCTGATGGAGCAGAACGGTAGCGTGGAGCCCAAAGCGCCGGGAGCGGCAGGGACAGCGACGGAGGCCGCACCGCCTGTAAAGCGGTCGGAGACAAAGCGCGTGCCGGCAAAGAAAGCCGGGGCAAGGAAAGCAGCGACGAAGAAATCCACCACGGGAACGACGGCGGCCCGGAAGACGGCGGCCAGTAAAAAAGTTGCCGCAAAAAAGGCCGTGGCAGGCAAGACCGCCGCGGTAAAAAAAGCATCGACAAAAAAGAAAGCTGCGACGACGAGGAAGGCGTCCGCAAGCCGGAAGTCCCCTGCGAAAAAGGCCGCGGCAAAAAAGAAAGCTGTCTTAAAAAAGAAAGTGGTTACGAAGAAGAAGGCGGTCTCGAAGAAGAAAGCCGTCGCGAAGAAAAAGACGGCCCCGAAGAAGAAAGTCGTTGTGAAGAAGAAGGTGGTCGCGAAGAAAAAGGCAGTGATAAAGAAGAAAGCCGCCGCAAAGAAGAAGGTGGCGGTAAAGAAAAAGGCCGCAGTAAAAAAGAAGAAGCCTGTCGTCAAAAAGACGTCGGCTGCCGGCAGGAAATCACCGGCAAGAAAGAAGCTCGCAGCAAGGAAGAAGACGGCAGGCCGGCGTCGCTGAACGCGAGTTACCCACCTGAAAAAGCCCGAACGGTTTTAGCTGGCCGTCACGCGCCTGATTTGACAGTGCCCGGTCCATATCCGGCGGCAGGTGATGATCGGAGGTGCTGCTTGATGCTAGACATAGTCTCGCGCGACGGACTTGTAAAGATTATGGTTGTTGATGGACATTAAACAGGTGCAGGACACGCTCTGGTCATGGTTGCAGCAGGCGCTGTTGAGACGGGCACCGCAGGACGACCCGGCGTCGTTCGGCGCGTTGCTGCTGGCGTTGACGGGCTACGTGCTTATCGACGTGGTTCAGGCCAGTGCCAGTTCCGGTCTGATGGTTTCGCTGGGAATAACGCTGGCTGACGCCCTGCTGATGTCGGTGTTTACCTGGGTGGTGCTGCGCGTGACGGCGAAAACGCGGCGATTTGTGCAGACGCTGACTTCGCTGGCCGGAACCGGCATGATACTCGGACTGGCGGCGTTGCCGCTGGTGCAGATGGCCGCCGCCGCTCACCGTAACGACGATCCCATGACCGACCTGGTGCTGGGCTGGCTGGTTCTGCTGGTGTGGGGCATCAGCGTCCAGGCGCACATCTTCCGCCACGCGCTGTCGGTACGTTACGGAGCTGGCCTGGTGCTGGCCGGCTTGCATACCGTGTTGACGATCGGCCTCATTGAGACCCTGTTCCCGCAGGCGCAGGGTTGAATACACAGGAACAGCAATGAAGCTACACATACTCGGTATTTGCGGAACCTTCATGGGCGGGCTGGCGATCCTTGCGCGCCAGGCCGGCTTCGAGGTGGAAGGTTCGGATGCCAATGTCTATCCGCCGATGAGTGACCAGTTGCGCGAGCAGGGCATCGTGCTGAAACAGGGCTATGCGCCGGAACATCTTGATCCGCCGCCCGACCAGGTGGTGGTGGGCAACGCCATGAGTCGCGGCAATCCCGCGGTGGAATTCATGCTCGACCGTGGCTTGCGCTATACCTCCGGGCCACAGTGGCTGGAGGATCACCTGTTGCAGGACCGCTGGGTGCTGGCGGTGGCCGGCACCCACGGCAAGACCAGTACCGCCAGCATGCTGGCGTGGATACTGGACTATGCGGGCCTGCAGCCGGGTTTCCTGATCGGCGGCGTGCCGGGTAACTTCGGTGTCTCCGCGCGGCTGGGTGAGTCGCCGTTTTTCGTGGTCGAGGCCGACGAATACGACACGGCATTTTTCGACAAGCGATCCAAGTTCGTGCACTACCGGCCGCGCACCCTGGTACTGAATAATCTTGAATTCGACCACGCCGATATCTTTCCCGACCTGGCTGCCATCCAGCGCCAGTTCCATCACCTGGTCCGTATCGTGCCCGGCAGCGGCCTGCTGGTCGTCAATGCCAACGATGGCAACCTCGCCGAGGTGTTGGAGAAGGGCTGCTGGACACCGGAGGAGACGGTATCGGCAGGCACCTTCCCGGCGCGCTGGCAGGCGCGTTTGCTGGCGCCCGACGGCAGCCGCTTTACGGTATTGCTGGACGGCAGGCCACAGGGCGAAGTCAACTGGACACAGCTTGGCGAACACAACGTACACAACGCGCTGTCGGCGATTGCCGCGGCCCGGCACGCTGGTGTGCCGGTGGCACACGCTATCGAGGCACTGGGCCGGTTTGCCGGCGTAAAACGGCGACTGGAAGTGCGCGGTGAAGTGGCGGGCGTGACAGTCTACGACGATTTCGCCCATCATCCGACAGCTATCGCCACCACCCTGCAGGGATTGCGTCAGCACGGTGATGGACGACTGCTGGCCGTATTCGAGCCGCGTTCCAACACCATGCGCATGGGCGTTCACCGTGAATCGCTGGCGCGCTCGCTGTCGGATGCCGACGCGGTGTGGCTGTTCCGGCCGGATGACATCGACTGGGACATCAGCGAAGTCACGGCGCACGTCATGGCGCCGGTGCAGGTGGCGGCCGATATCGATGCGCTGGTGGCTTCGGTGGTGGCGGTGGCGCGCCCGGGTGACCGCCTGGTGGTGATGAGTAACGGCGGTTTCGGCGGCATTCATGAGAAACTGCTGGCTGCGCTGGGAGAGACCGATGCGTAAAGACACGCCCTATGCCGTCGCACTCACCGGTGCATCCGGCATGCCCTATGCCTTGCGGCTGCTTGAAGTGATGCTGGCTGGCGGCCACCGGGTCGACCTGATGGTGTCAGCGCCGGCACAGGTGGTCATCAGTATGGAAACCGATATCAAGCTGCCCGGCCGCAGCAGCGACGTGCGGCGCTTGCTGGTGGAACGCTGGGGCGTCGAGGAAAGTCTGCTGCGCGTATTCGGGCGCGAGGAATGGACTGCGCCGCTGGCCAGCGGTTCCAGCGCGCCGAAGGCCATGGTGGTGTGTCCCTGCACCACCGGCACGCTGGCTTCGATTGCCGCCGGCACCAGCAACAACCTGATCGAGCGCGCCGCCGATGTGGCAATCAAGGAAGGCCGCAAGCTGGTACTGGTGCCGCGTGAAATGCCGTTCTCTGCCATTCACCTGGAAAACATGCTCAAGCTGGCGCGGCTCGGCGTGGTCATCATGCCGCCCAACCCCGGTTTCTATCAGGGCGCGCAGACGATCGACGACCTGGTGGACTTTGTGGTGGCGCGCATCCTCGACCAGATCGGTATCGACAACGACCTGTCGCCGCGCTGGGGCGATACACCGGATGCGGCCGGATGATGCCGGGCTGCAGGGGCTGCGTGCATGTCCGATGAAATTGCGTTGTTCCCGCTGAACACGGTGCTGTTCCCTGGCGGGGTGCTGCCGCTGCGCATTTTCGAGGCGCGCTACCTCGATATGATCAGCGACTGTATGCGCCGCCCCGGCGGTTTTGGCATCTGCGCGATCCAGGCCGGTGACGAGGTGGGCGGGGCGGCACAGTGTTATCGCGTCGGTACGCTGGCCATGGTGAACGATTTCGACCGCGGTGAAGATGACCTGCTGCGCGTAACAGTCCACGGCGAACAGCGCTTTCGTATCGAGGACTCCTGGGTCGAACGCGACCAGTTGCAGCGCGCCCGGGTCAGCTGGCTGGACGAGCAGGACGCGCCTTTGCCCGACCAACGTCAGCCGCTGGCGGACCTTCTGGCACGCCTGCTGCGTCAGGCGGATGTACCTTTCTCCACTATGACACCACACTTCGACAGTGCCGGCTGGGTGGCGGGCCGCCTGGCCGAGTTGCTGCCGTTCGCGCTCGGCGACAAGCAGCGCCTGCTGGAAACCGACAACGCCGCCGAGCGGCTGGAAATACTCTACCGGGAACTGCTCGCGGAGGAGCTTACTCGCTGAGTTGCGGCGGGGTAATCAACAGCACGCTGCCGTCCCACTCCACGTCGGCGTCTGCGACCTCGGCGCTGCTGCGTTGCACGCGGCGCACTTCAAGTCCGTCCAGGTCGGCGGAAAACTGTTGCAGCGGGGTATTGAAATCGGCATCGGTACGCAGGAAGCGCAACAGCCAGAAACGGTCCTCGATAACCAGCGATGACGCGCTGCCGATCCACAGCGTGGTGTTCTCGTGCGGATTGACGTAACCGCTTTCCCACAGGCGCACGGTGAGGATGCGCGCTTTACCGGGTACCCGGTGTGTCAGCAGCAGCTTCTGGGTCTGGCCGCGGTGCAGCTGTGGCAGGATCGGCATGTCGTCGATGCCGGCTTCACTGTTGAAGAAATCTGTCAGGCCCACCACGCCCGTATTGCGCGGAGGCTGCCAGCCGTGCGCCTCCAGTACCGCGCGCAGCTGTTCCAGGCTGCCCATCCACTGCACGGTCAGTGGGTGATGGTGACGGCCTTCGAGATCATCGCGGAACGCCGGGAGTGTCTGCCAGGCATGGTCGAGCCAGTCGGCACGCGACACTGCAATCGGCGGCGGCCGGGACGGCTGGTAGAAAGCCAGATCCTGTTCCAGCGAGCGGGCGCTGTGAAAACTCGCCACCGCAAACAGGACCACCAGCGCCAGCGGTCCGAGCGTACGCGCATGCAGCGGAGGTGCCGGATGGTGTCGGTAGGCAATGCCCATGGTCGCGACCCACACCAGCCCCAGGCTCCAGCCGGCGAGAATGTCGGACAGCCAGTGCGCGCCCAGATAGAGCCGCGAGAAGCCGATTGAAACGACCAGGAATACCGCCAGCGAGTAGGGCACCCAGTGCCAGTAACCGCGCAGTTCGCGGGCAATGGCTGCGGCCAGGAAGCCGTATACCGCGACAGACAGGCTGGCGTGCATGCTGGGGAAGGCGTAGCTCATCGCCGCGGTATCGAGCAGCGGCGGGCGGCTGACGCCGGTGTGCAGTTTCAGCGCCCAGGTGAGTAGCGCAACCGCTGCCACGGCGATGATCCAGTGCAGCACCATGCGCCAGTTGCGCCGCCACACCAGCCACAGTCCCAACAGCGCAGTGAACCCGTACAGCAACTCGCTGTCGCCCAGTTCGGAAATCATCACCATCAATCGGTCGCCGAGTGGCGTGCGCAATGACTGCAGTGCATTGAACAGGTACAGGTCGATGTTGGACAGCAGGTTGTCGTCGGTGATGTGACGCGGAATAGTGAACAGTATCCAGCTGGCAATCAGCAGCAGTCCGGACAACACTGACATGCCGCGCGCCTCGGGGTGCTCCGGATCGAGCAGCGCTGCGGCCATCGGTTCGACCAGGGGGTGCTGGCGCGACCAGTCGAGAATGCGCATCTGCACGCTTTCCGCGTGTGGCTGAAAAGTGCGGGCGATGCGCCGTACCAGCCACCAGGAGAACCACAGCGTCGCCACCATGACGATCAGCAGCAGTGCCAGCCTGCCGGCGATTTCCGCGGCGACGCCCAGCGAGGCACCGAACAGCATGCCGGGCAGGATATAGGCCGGCGCCCACAGGATAGCCGACAGCGAGTTGACCGCAAAAAAGCGCCCCGGCGGCATGTCGAGCATGCCGGCCACGGCCGGCAGCAGCGGGCGCACCGGGCCGACGAAGCGTGCCAGCACGATACTTTTGCCACCGTGACGATGAAAGAAATCGACGCCACGGCTGATCATGCCGGGGTACTTGCGGAATGGCCAGATAACGCGCAATTGCTGGTGGTAGTAGCGCCCGATGAGGTAGCTGATACCGTCGCCGAGTACCGCGCCGACGGCCGCCCAGAGCAGGGTGGGGTAGAGCGCCATGCCGCCGGCCGCGATGATGGCACCGAGGCCGAACATGACCACCGAGCCGGGCACAAACAGGCCCACCACCAGCAAGGATTCCAGTGCCGATACCACCAGAACGATAAAGCCTGCCCAGTTCGGGTGGGCCTGCATCCATTCCAGCAATTGGGCGAACAGGGTTTCCATATTTTATTGTTCGTTCAGGCCGAGAACATCTCGTGCACCGGTGTGTCGGCTCCCCGCCTCCCCGCCCTCAGGACAGGCCGGCGAAAGCCTGCTCGGCGGCGTCCAGCGTGGCCTGAATGGCCGCGTCGTCGTGTGCCGAGGAGACAAAGCCGGCCTCGAAGGCCGACGGCGCAAGGTATACGCCATGATCCAGCATGGCGTGGAAAAACGCCTGGAAGCGTTCCAGGTTGCAGGCGTTGACGCCGGCAAAATCGCTGACCTGTTGCGCGTCGGTGAAGAACAGCCCGAACATGCCGCCGACCTGGTTGCTGGTCAGCGCGATGCCGGCGCTGTCCGCGCGCGCCTTCAATCCTTCGACGAGTTGCTTTGCACGCTGGTCGAGGTTGTCGTGGAAACCCGGTTCCTGCACCAGCGCCAGCGTTGCCAGGCCGGCCGCCATGGCTACCGGGTTACCCGACAGCGTGCCAGCCTGATATACCGGGCCGGTGGGGGCGATGTATTCCATGATGTCGCGCCGGCCGCCGAAGGCGCCGACCGGCAGGCCGCCGCCGACCACCTTGCCGAGCGTGGTCAGGTCCGGGGTGACGCCATACAGCTGCTGGGCGCCGCCGGGCGCCACCCGGAAACCGGTCATCACCTCGTCAAAGATCAATACGCTGCCGTGACGGTCGCAGACTTCGCGCAGGGTTTGCAGGAAACCGTCGGCGGGGGGGATGCAGTTCATGTTGCCGGCGATGGGTTCGACGATGATAGCGGCCACCTGGTCGCCGATCTCGCCGAATGCGCTGTTCACCTGTTCGGCATCGTTGTAGGTCAGGGTGATGGTATGTTGCGCAAGGTCGGCCGGCACGCCGGGTGAAGTCGGTACACCCAGTGTCAGTGCGCCGGAGCCGGCCTTGACCAGCAGTGAGTCAGAGTGGCCGTGGTAGCAGCCCTCGAACTTGACGATCTTGTCGCGGTTGGTGAAACCGCGTGCCAGGCGGATGGCGCTCATGGTGGCCTCGGTGCCGGAGCTGACCATGCGCACCATCTCCACAGAGGGCACCATTTCGCACAGTACCTCGGCCATCTGCGTTTCGATTTCGGTGGGCGCACCGAACCCCAGTCCGTTGGCGGCGGTTTCCTGCACCGCGCGCACCACGTCGGGGTGGCAGTGGCCGGCAATCATCGGACCCCACGAACCGACGTAATCGACATAGCGCCGGTCATCGGCGTCGTACAGCCACGCGCCCTGACCGCGGGTGAAAAACACCGGGTTGCCGCCAACACCCCTGAACGCACGCACCGGGGAGTTGACGCCCCCGGGGATGACCTTTTGTGCGCGCCTGAAAAGTTCCTCCGACTTGCTCATGCCCTGTTTTCCTTTCGTTGTTGCGCGTCGCCCGCCTGTTCGCCGGGCGATGCAAAAAATCTCTGGTAGCGTCTGGCGGCAGCATACACATCGTCGGCCGCGAATACATCGTGCACCACGGCCAGCAGATCGGCGCCCGCATCGATCAGGGCAGCGGCGTTGTCGGCCGTGATACCGCCAATGGCGGCCACGGGTATGTCGAACTCGCGGCGCGCCCGCTGCAACAGTGCCGGGTCCGCCTGTACCGCACCGGGTTTGGTGTGCGAGGCGAAAAAACGGCCAAAGGCGATATAGTCCGCGCCGGCCTGCACGGCCTGCTGCGCCAGCGACCACCGGTTGTAGCAGGAAACGCCGATTATTGCAGCGTCGCCGAGCGCTTCGCGCGCCGCCCCGATCGCCATGTCGTCGCGCCCGAGGTGTACGCCGTGTGCGCCGACACTGGCGGCCAGCGCCACGTCGTCATTGATAATCAGCCTTGCGCCCCGTTCGCGGCAAAGTTCAGCAAGCTCGCCGGCCTGTTGTTGTCGCAGCGTCGTGTCAGCGGATTTGTCACGGTATTGTATCAGTACCGCGCCGCCGTCAATGGCCTGTCTCGCGCGCGCGACCAGGCGTTCCGGCGCCTGCAAGTCAGCATCGGTAATAACATAGAGTCCCTGCAACGATGGGGTCAACCCTGTTCCTCGCGTGCCCAGAACAGCCGGTTGGGCAGTTGCTGGCCCATGCCGATGCG
>CAYSRA010000033.1:13499-16936 GCA_964433205.1 uncultured Thiohalobacter sp.
ACGAATTCGGCACCCTTGTCGAGCAGCGCCATGGCGCAGGCGCTGAGCGAGTCCGCCTCCGGCGCCAGCATGCGCGCTTCGTTGCTGTTGGGTGTCAGTACCGTGGTTTGCGGCAGCAGCAGTTCGTTAATGGCTTCGACCACGTCGTCGTCGGCCAGCATGTTGCCGCTGCCGGTGGCGAGCACCGGATCGGTGACGACCGGTATCTCCGGGTAGTCGGCGAGGATGGCGTGTACCGCCTCGATGGCTTCGGTGCTGGTCAGCAGGCCCAGTTTGAAAGCGCTGACCGGCATGTCTTCCAGTACCGCGCGGGCCTGCTCGGCGATCAGTGTGCCATCAAGCGGCGTGTAGCCGATCACGTCCCGGGTATCCTGTATGGTCAGCGTGGTGATAACCGGCGTGGTATGGCAGCCGTGGCTGATCAGCGACTCGATGTCGGCCTGAACGCCGGCGCCTCCACTGGGGTCATTGCCGGAAAACACCATCACCACCGGCACAGGGCTGCGTGGGGCGGTCATGTCCGGGTCGCTCGACAGCGCACCTTCGGCGCGAATTCTGGTTTGCAAAGGCGTTGTTGCATCGGTTTTTACCCTGGTCTCGGACGGGATATTGTAGCACCGCGCCCGGCTGTTGTGGCCGGCGTGGCGGCGCTATCATAATAGGCCCGGTTGCCGGCAGGAGTTTAGTTATGGGTGAGTACAGAACCTGGATGTGTGTGATCTGCGGTTTTATCTATGACGAAGCGAAGGGATTGCCCGAGGAAGGCATCGCACCCGGTACGCGCTGGGAAGATGTGCCGTTGAACTGGGTGTGCCCCGATTGCGGTGCCGGCAAGGAAGATTTCGAAATGGTCGAGGCGTGACGGAAAAAGTTCGCAATCCCGTCTACACTGGTTACAAAGGCGCTATTTTTGCAGTAGCCATGTATTAACAGGGAGGGGGAATGATTGACCCCGAACGCGTCCAGTTCCTGGAGTTGATTAAAACGGCGCGCCAGTACTGCCGGTTGATTGAGCAAAGTGCCGTGCAGTCGGACTGGCTCAAGCCTCTGGTGAGAATCCTGCCGCGTCTGCACGCCGGCATTGTTGCACTGCACGATCCGGGAGGCAGATCCCTGCCGCCGGAACTGGCTGATTTTGATGATCGTTTTGACCTGTTCAGCGAGTTGCGAGCGAAGCTCGGCGAGCTGGATATGTACTGGCTCGAGTATGACGAGCCCGGCGAGCTGGCGTCGGATGTCGATCACCGCTCGGGCAGTCTCGCCGATGACCTGACCGACATTTATTTTGAACTCAAACGCGGGCTGAACATGCTCGATGCGGCCGGCATGGACGAAGTGGCCCACCTCTGGGAAGTCGGCTTCAAGCAGCACTGGGGACAGCACCTGGTCGACGCCGAACGTCACCTCTACAGCCTGAGAGTCAATAACAGGCTTACCTGACGGGTTATTTCGTGACCTGGTTGGGGATTTTTTGCCTTGTCCTGCCGTCTAATGGCGCACTTGACCCTGCAACCGGTACAATGCAGGTCATTCAGGCAGATATTTCACTACCCAAGAGCAAATTATGAGTTTTTACTTTAATAAACAGCGTGTTGGAGGCTTTACTCTGATCGAGGTCATGGTCGTCGTGGTGATACTCGGCATTCTTGCCGGTGTGCTGGTGCCGAAACTCATGAGTCGGCCGGACGAGGCGCGTATCACCGCAGCCAAGTCGAATATCCGTGCCATCGAAGGTGCGCTGAACATGTACAAGCTGCAGAACTACGACTACCCGACCACCGAGCAGGGTCTGGAGGCGCTTGTCACCAAACCGGATATTCCGCCGGAACCGGCCAACTGGGGTGATGGTTACATGGATCGCATCCCGCTCGACCCCTGGCAGCAACCCTACCAGTACCTGTCGCCCGGCGTTCACGGTCCGATCGACGTGTATTCGCTGGGGCCGGACCGCAAGCCGAGCGACGACGACATCGGAAACTGGAATCTGAACTGACCTGTCTGTGATTGTACTTCCCCGTCACGCTGCACATCAGCCTGCCTCCGGCAGGCTGTTTGCATTTGGCGGGCCGGCCCGGCGGCGTGGTTTCACCTTGCTGGAAGTCATGGTGGTGGTGCTGATCATCGGCATCATGTTGAGTGTGGCGACGCTGTCGCTGCGCAGTGATTCGCACGCCGAATTGTTGAAGCGGGAAGCAACGCGGCTGGTAGCGCTGCTCGACCTCGCCAGCCAGGAGGCGGTGATGCGCGGCGAGCAGCTGGCGGTGCGTTTCACGGACGACGGTTACGCGTTCATGCTGTTGCAGAACGGCCGCTGGCTGCCGCTCGACGACGACCGGTCACTGCGTCCCCGCCAGTTGCCCGACGATATCCGGTTGCGCCTGGAACTGGAGGACAATCCGCCGCCCTCGCTGATTAACGAGGAATCCGACCTGCCGCAGGTGTTTCTGCTGTCGAGCGGGGAGATAACGCCGTTTGTGGTAACCCTGTATTCACCCGGCACCGAGCGGCGCTTCCATATCAAGGGCAGCCTGCTGGGCCGCCTGGAGCTGGAACAGCAATGAATCGCGTCCGTGGTTTCACCCTGCTGGAAATCCTGGTGGCGCTGATGGTGGTCAGCCTGGCGCTCGGCGCAGTGATCCAGACGGTCGGCAGCTATACGAAGAACCAGGCGAACCTGCGTGACCGCGTGTTCGCGCAGTGGGTGGCGCGTAACCAGCTTGCCACGACGCAGATCGCCGCCGACTGGCCTTCGGTCGGGCAGAAA
The DNA here is from genome assembly GCA_964433205.1 of uncultured Thiohalobacter sp. Taxonomy (GTDB): domain Bacteria; phylum Pseudomonadota; class Gammaproteobacteria; order DSM-19610; family DSM-19610; genus Thiogranum. The sequence continues at coordinate 16,264 of CAYSRA010000033.1, forward strand.
AAGGGCGAGATCGATTTCCCGGAGGACGTGTCCGGTGTAAAAAACCGCGCCTGGCGCTGGGTGATGCAGGTTACGCAATCACCCGAGCAGGATATGCGCCGCCTGGACATCGAGGTGTACCGCGCGGATGGCGACGACGAGGCTGCGCCGCTGGCCCGTCTCAGCGGATTCGTGGAGAAACGCTGATGCGGCCGGCGCGCGGATTTACCCTGCTGGAACTGCTGGTCTCGTTGTCGATCTTTGCGGCCATCGGCGTCATGGCCTACAGCGGGCTGGCCAACGTCATGCGCCAGCAGGCGCAGACCGAGGCCTATTCGGATCGTATGCAGGATCTGCAACTCACCTATCACATCCTGCAACGCGATTTCGAACAGTTCATTACCCGCGATATCCGCAACGAGTTTGGCGATACGTCGCCCGCACTGGTCAGCGGCGGCAACTACGCGGGTGTGGAGTTTACCCGCGCCGGCTACCCCAACCCCGCGCGCTTCCTGCGCAGCAATCTGCAGCGTGTGGCCTACCTGATGGACGATGGCCGCCTGTTGCGGCGCAGCTGGCGGGTGCTGGACCGTTCGCAGGACAGTCTGCCCGACGAGCAGGTGCTGGTCGGGCAGGTGCAGGGTTTCGTGCTGCGTTACCTGGACAAGCAGAACAACTGGCAGGAGCGCTGGCC
>CAYSRA010000033.1:17036-21614 GCA_964433205.1 uncultured Thiohalobacter sp.
TGCTGGTGGTGGCACTGGCGACTGTTGCCGCGGTCGCCATGACCACCCGCCAGCAGTTCGATATGCGCCGTACCGGCAACCTGCTGCACAGTGAGCAGGCCTGGGCCTGGGTGCTGGGCGCGGAAAGCTGGGCGCGGGTGGTGCTGGCGCGCGATGCGAAGGAAAACAACGTCGACAACCTGGGCGAGGACTGGGCCATCCAGGTACCGGCCTCGCTGGTGGAGGGCGGTTCGGTGATCGGCCGGGTGATCGACCTGCAGGGCCGTTTCAACGTCAACAACCTGGTGGTGAATGGGAAGGCCGATACGCCCGCCGTGGAGCGTTACAAGCGCTTGTTGCGCACGCTGAATCTGGACGAGTCGCTGGCGGACACGCTGGTCGACTGGCTCGACGCCGACATCAATGTGCGCTTCCCCGACGGTGCCGAGGACGGCGCCTACCAGTTGTTGCAGCCGGCCTACCGGGCCGCCAACCGGCCGATGGCGGATATCAGCGAGCTGCGCCTGGTGAAGGGTTACGATGCGAAAGTTCTGGACAAGTTGCTGGGCGCAGGCGTGAGGTCCCCCGTCGTTACGGCGTTACCGCAGTCGACATCGATTAACGTTAACACCGCAAGTGCCGAGGTATTAACGACGCTGGCGAGTGGCCTGTCGATTTCCGACGGGGAGGCCCTGGTCGAGGCGCGTGGCGACGATGGATTCAAAAAACTCCAGGATCTGCTGGAGCAGCCGGTGCTGGCCGGCAAGCAGATCGATACGCAAACACTGGGTATCGAGAGCCAGTGGTTCCTGCTGGTCAGCCAGGCCAACGTCGGCCAGGGCCAGGTAAAGCTCGCCAGCCTGATACAGCGCACCCGCCAGACCACGCGGGTGGTGCGCCGGGAGCGTGAATTTTTTGATCCGGTGCGTGCGCCGGCAGTGCCGGATAACCCCTAGGCAGGATAAACCGTGCGGCGACCATGATAGGATGTGTGCCGAATAACAGGATAACGGGCGGATGGCGGATACCTTACTGATACGACTGGCAGCGGCGGGAGCCGGCTTTCGCGACTGGATGCTGGTCGACGAGCAGGGCGCTGCACGCACACCGGTGCGCGAAGGTGTGCCGGAGGACGGCGTCGTCGCGGGTGCGCCGCGCATCGTTGTCATCGTGCCGGGCGACGAGGTGTTGCTCAGTGAGGTGCGCGTGCCGGGACGCAATCGGCAACGCGTGCTGCGTGCCATCCCCTATGCGCTGGAAGAGCAGCTGGCCAGCGATGTGGAAACACTGCACTTTGCCATTGGCCCGGCGCAGGCCGACGACCACTACCCGGTCGCGGTGGTGGATCGCGCGCGCATGGATGCGTGGGCGGATCTTCTCGCCGAACACCGCATTGCCGCCAACCAGTGGGTGCCGGAAATGCTGGCCCTGCCGCTGACCGAAGACGGCTGGAGCCTTTTGATCGAAGGCGACAAGGTGCTGGTGCGTAGCGGACCCTGGGCCGGTTTTGCTGCTGACCTCGATACTTTCCCTGCGCTGGTGGCGATGTTTGTTTCGCGCGACCAGACGCCTGCCCGGGCCAGACTGTTCGGTTCCGCTATTCTCGATATCGAGGGTCTCGATATCGAGGTCGTCGATCAGGAACTGCAGGGGCTGGAGATTCTGGCGCATGGCGTCATGCGCGGACCGTTGCTCGACCTGCTGCAGGGCAGTTACAGTCGCAGTGAGGAGTGGGGGCGAATCCTGCGGCCCTGGAAGGCCACTGCAGCGCTGCTGGTGGCCGGGCTGGTGCTGACGGCGGTATCCACCGGCGTGAACTACTACCGCCTGTCGAAACAGCAGCAACAACTCACGGCGGAGATCGAGCAGGTGTACCGGGAGACCTTCCCGCAGGCGCGTCGCATCGTTAACCCGCGTGCCCAGATGGAGCAGCAGCTCAAGCAGTTGCAGCGGCAGGCGAGCGGGGGTGGACACACGGCATTTCTCGCCCTGCTGACCGATGTAGGGCGGGTGCTGCACAGCAGCAAGGGCGTTCAGATTCAGGGTGTCACCTACCGCGACGGCCGGCTGGACCTGGAACTGATCGCCGACAATGTCCAGGTGCTCGACCAGCTCAAGCAGGCGCTGGCCGGCGCCGGCGGCATGCGCGCGGAGATCCAGTCCGCCACCACCCAGAAGGACGGCAAGGTCAACAGCCGCATCCGGGTCGAGGGGGCGCGCGCATGAAGGACTGGTTCATGGGGCTGGAAGTGCGTGAGCGCAAGCTGGTCGCCGGTGGCGCGGTAGTGCTGGGCGTGCTGATGTTCTACCTGCTGATCTGGGAACCGATTGCCGTTTCCTACGATGACCTGCAAAAGAATGTCGCCGCGCAGCAGGAAACACTCGACTGGATGAAACAGGCCAGCCTCAAGGTCAAGGCGTTGCGCGGCAGTGCGCGCGGTACCGCCCAGGGTCTGGGCGGCCGTTCGTTGCTGGCCGTGGTGGACCAGTCGGCCCGCTCGGCCGGCCTGGGTCCGGCCATCAAGCGCGTCGAACCGGACGGTAGCAAGGGCGTCAAGATCTGGCTGGAAGGTGCGGGTTTCGATGACATGGTGTTATGGCTCGGCACGCTGGCCCGAACCTACCAGATCGAGACCAGTGTGATCACCATCGAGCCGCAAGGTGAGGGGCGTGTGAAGGCGCGCCTGACGCTGCAGGGTCCCGCCGCCTGATGAAGGTGTGGCAAACCGTTACTGCGGGCATTATTGCCTGGCTGGTGTTTCTTGTCGCGACCCTCCCTGCCGACCGGGCGCTGGCGCTGGCGCCGGTACTGCCGGGTGTCGCGATCGGCAAGGTGCAGGGTACCCTGTGGCACGGCAAGGCCAGCCGACTGGTCGTCCGGGGCGTGCGAATCGATGATGTGCGCTGGCGCTTCAGGCCATGGTCGTTGTTCGCCGGCCGGCTGGAGTTTGGACTCAGGGCGCAGCTGGATGGCAAGCCGTTGCGCACGCGCGCGGGAATGTCTTTCTCCAGCCCGCCCTGGCTGCGCGATGTCCAGGCAAGCCTGCCGGCGGCAGAACTGTTGTACCGGCTGGGTGTGAATCGCGTAGAGGTCGGCGGCGACCTTGTGTTGCGCCTCGACGAGGTGATGTTCCCGCCGCAGGGCGTCCCGATGTTCAGCGGCGAGGTGCGCTGGTCGCCCGCCGAAATCAGCGCGCCACTGGCGCTGTCACTGGGTTCGGCGACGCTGACCACGGAACACGACGACACCGTGACGCGGGGCGAGCTGGTGGCCAGCGGTGGCGCCTTGCAGGTGCAGGCCGACGTGGTGCTGGAAGCCAGTGGCGCCTATCGTCTGGATGCGACAGTTCGCCAGAACGGCACCGTGCCGCAGGCTGTGACGAAGTTTCTCACCACGTTTGCGGAATATCAGAATGGTAGCTACCGGCTGGAATGGTCGGATACCCTGTAGTTGATCGCTGTTGATATGAGTTTGCTGCTGACCACACCGGAACAGCATGATTTCCAGGACCCCACCCTGGAACTGGACGCGCGGCGCCTGCACGGCTGGTTGTCGGGCATGCCGGCGATGAATACCGGCGAGTCGGCGCGCCGGATTCTGCTGGCGCTGGAGCCGCTCAACGAACAGCGCATCGATGCAGCGCTGCGCCTGCAACTGCTCGACGTATACCGGCCTTTCGTGCAGCGCCTGTTTGAGGCGGTCGAGCCGATCCGCCTGCGCAGCCAGTTGCTCAGCCGCCAGCAGCGGCAGGAAACCGTGGACGATATCGAACGCCTGTGCCTTGGCATGGCCAACGGCTACAAGCTGATCATAAAGGACATGTACGAAGCCGGCCGGCACCGGTCCGATGTGACTGCCTTTGGCCGCGTGGTGCGTGCAGCAGCGCGACAACTCGCTGCCGCGCTGCTGCACAGTTATCGTTACCATCGTCCCGAACCCCCGTTTGTGTTCCTCGAACTCAACCAGCTTTACCGGCTGGCACGACACTACGGCGTGCATGATTATCTCGACGACAGCGAGATCGACAGTACCGTGAGCCTGGCGGTGAATTATCAGGCGGTCTGCCTGCTGGCGCTGGTTGACCCGTTCGCGGCGGAAGAAGGCCAGGCGGATCTGTACTACCGCACCTTGCTGCAATATGCGTCGAAGGTTCGCATCGTGCCCGGCGACAGCTGGCAGGGTGTTCCGGAAGGGTTGTTTTTTGTCGACCTGATGAGCGACAGCCGGCCGCGCCACTGTGTATTCCTGACCTCGCCGGTAAAGGCCGATGACCCGTATCTCCTCGATGCCCGCGCGATGCTGCAGTTGATGCACAAGACCCTGGTGGCGCTGTCGCCGGAGCGCCGGCGGCAGCGCAGCGAGGCGGCGATACTGCGTCACCTGCTGCCGGAAGTGACGCCACGCGACAAGCGCCGCAGCCGGCGCCGCCTGGACGGTAACTGGATCGATGTGGTGGTCGGGCTGGAGGCCATTCACGACTGGTTGCTCAGGTTCAAGCGTGACGCGGCACCGGAGCCGCAGCGCTGGGCGATTCGTGACCGCAGTGAGCAGGGTTATCGCCTGGGCTGGAGCAAGAGTTCGGCCAATGCACTGCAGGT
>CAYSRA010000033.1:21714-23670 GCA_964433205.1 uncultured Thiohalobacter sp.
CGCAAAAAACCGGAAATTCCGGTTGAGGTGGAAATGACAGCGGAGACCAAATGCGGTTTCTGCACCAATACCAGGTGTTGTACCTACATCAGCCAGGAGATCGATACACCGCGCTCCAAGGAAGACTTCGATTTCCTGCTCTGGCAGATTTCTCACCGGGATATTCGCGTCTACAAGGACGAGGGCAGCTGGTACCTGCTGGTCGACAATCCCTGCACGCACATCCTGCCGGACGGGCGCTGTGGCATTTACGACGATCGCCCGCAGATCTGTCGCGATTACTCCAATGACTATTGTGAATTCGACGCGCCCGCCGAAGACGGGTTCGAACTGTACTTCGACGGCTATGGTTCGCTGCTGAAATATTGCAAAAAGCGCTTCAAACGCTGGGGAAAACGTCCGTACTGAACGTTTTTCCTGTATCGCGCCGGCAATGCCGGTCGGGGAGCCCGTGATTAATTCGTCGGAGTATCCGGCGGTTCGGCGCGCAGTAATCCTTTCACCAGTTCGTCGAAACTCTCGATGGCAATGAAGTCCCCCGTTTGTTTTGGCGGTCCCTTGGTGTCCGGGAGTCGCACGGCGCGCAGGTGGCGGATGCCGAAGTCACGCGCGGCCTGCAGTACCGGCAGGCTGTCATCCACAAACAGCGTGGTGTCCGGGTTGAAACTGTCCTGTTCGGCCAGCGCCGGCCAGAAGCGCGGGTCTTCCTTGGGGACCCGAAAGGCATGTGCGCAGATCAGGTGGTCGAAGTGTTTTGCCAGGCCGGTGCGGTCCATTTTCAGTTCGACGACTTTCTCATGGGCGTTGGTCAGTAACGCCACGCGGCGGTCACTGGCAGCCAGCAGTTGCAGGAAGTCGGCAACGTGCGGGTGAACCTGGATGAGGTGTGCGACCTCGCGCTTCAGTGCGGTGATATCGAGGTCGAGTTCGCGGCTCCAGTAATCGACACAGTACCAGTCGATCGTGCCTTCCATGGACCGAAAACGCGGAAACAGCGCCTGTTTGGCCTCCTCCAGCGATACGCCGTGTTTTTCCGCCCAGCGCAGTGGCACGTGTTCCAGCCAGAAGTGGTTGTCGAAATGCAGATCGAGCAGGGTGCCGTCCATGTCCAGGAACACGGTATCGATATCCTGCCAGGGGAGTTCGTGGCTCATGGCGCTTAATCGGGTTGCGGGGATAGCGTATGATACGGGCTTCCTTTTGACGCGTGAAGCAGCGAGACATAACTATGAATCCGTGTGATTACCTGAACGACGTGCGCCAGTTGGCGAAACAGGCCGGTGAAAAGATTCTCGAGGTGTACGGAACCGAGTTCTCGGTCGAGGACAAGGACGACAAATCGCCGCTGACCGCCGCCGACATGGCCTCGCACAATACGATTGTCGCGGGACTGAAAGCGCTGACACCGGATATCCCCGTGCTTTCCGAGGAAGACGCGAAAATCCCGTTTGAGGAGCGTTCTTCCTGGAAAACCTACTGGCTGATCGATCCGCTCGACGGAACAAAGGAATTTATCAAGCGCAACGGCGAATTTACCGTCAATATCGCCCTGATCCGCGACGGCGAACCGGTGCTGGGCGTGGTGTACGTCCCCGTCACCGGCGTGACCTACGCGGCCTGCGAGGGGCAGGGTGCGGTGAAGGAAACGCCCGGAGAAGGTGAGAAACCCATCCACGTGCGCAAACTGCCCGACGGCCCCATTGCCGTGGTCGGCAGTCGTTCCCACCAGGGCGACTCGCTGAAGGCGTTCCTGGAAAAGCTCGGCGATCACGAAATCGTCAGCATGGGCAGCTCGCTGAAGATCTGCCTGGTGGCCGAGGGCGCCGCGGACGTGTATCCGCGCCTGGGCCTGACCTCGGAGTGGGACACCGCTGCGGCCCACTGCGTAGTCGTGCAGGCCGGCGGTCACCTCACCGACCTCGACATGAAGCCCCTGCGCTACAACACCAAGGATTC
>CAYSRA010000034.1:0-17934 GCA_964433205.1 uncultured Thiohalobacter sp.
GTCTGCGCGACGGCATCCACCAACTCAAGCCGGTTTCCCTAAGCCAGGAAGGCGCGAAGCGGGTGGTTGGCAGCGTCGTGGCTTGCGAGTCCCGCGAGTTGCTTTGCCGCCAGTTCACCGACCAGGGCCGCGAAGGCAGGGTTGCAGCAGCGAATTACCCCTTGCCGGTCGAACGCGAGCAAGGGAATCGGGCAGGTTTCGATCAGGTACAGCGCCTGTTCCGGCGACAGGGTTTCCGACATCCGTTTGGTACTCCGCAAAAGGTGGTCAACGGGAATATGCCGCCCGCAGGCAGCTTTCCCGGGTTAGCGGAAATTGTGACGGAACCTTTATATGGTACGTGCGTCGCCGCACATTTCACTGGTCGCGGAAATCATCAGCTCGACCGGCCTTTCCCTTTACCTTTTCAACAGGATAGCGCGTGTCATTGAGGGTGATTTTGTCATTGGCCGCGCCGATGAGATCAATGCCGAGCTGGTCGGCGGTGCGGACCAGGTAAATCAGGATGTCAGCCAGTTCCAGGCGTACCTGCGAACGTTTTTCATCGTCCAGTTCGCGGCTTTGTGCTTCGCTAAGCCATTGGAAATGCTCAACCAACTCAGCCGCTTCGGCGATCAGCGCCATGGACAGGTTTTTCGGGGAATGGAACTGTTCCCAGTCGCGATCGTCTGCAAACCGGGCCAGACGTTGGCGTAGTTGTTCCAGGCTGTCGTTTGAAAGGGATTCAGTCACAGAACTCATTAAATCATATTCCCTGCCGTTAGATCCAAGACCGGGAAAAGGATTGGGGAATTTGACCGTTGATGGTCCGTAGAACATTGACAGGCAGGGTTTTACCGCTGTTGCTGTGGGCGCTCCTTGCGGATGTCCCTGCCGGTGTACTCGCTGCCGAGGTAAGGGGTACCGTTACCATGGAGTATCAGGGAATGTTCACAGCGGACGCCCGCGCCCAGCCACAGCCGGTTTCCGTGGCGCTGCTGCCCGCACAGGGCCAGCGTGTATTGCCGCGCCGTCCACGTGTGCACCGGGTGGAAATTGTCGGCAATCGAATGTCGCCGACGTTTTTTACCGTCAGAAAAGGTGACAGTATCCGCTTTGCGAATCTCGACGGGGTCTACCACGAGATATTTTCGCTCTCCTCCGGCAAGTCCTGGTCGTCGCGCCTGGATCGTGCGGGCAGCGACGCTGCCGTCAGTCCGCGGCTGGTGCTCGACACCCCCGGTACCACGCATTTTTTCTGCCGTATACACAACAAAAGCTATGCGCGCATCGAGGTGGTCGATACACCTTATCTTGAAACCGTACAGTCGGGTCGGCTTTTCCATTTTGTCGGGCTGGCGGGCGGGCGCTGGAAACTGCGTCTGGCTGCACCGGCTGCCGAAACCCGCTGGGTCGATGTCAGGGCGATTACCGCTCCACCACCGCTGGCGTTGCGGCTGATATCGCGCGGTGGTGGCCAGGGTGCCGGCCGGCTGAAGGCGCGCGCGGGTGTGGAGCAACTCTATCGTGATTAACGGGGCATCAGGATAGCGCGTGAATATCGAACAGAAAAACACCCTGTTTGTGATTTCCCTGGTGCTGGCCGTGCTGATGGGAGTGGCGGGTGCCTCGTTCCTGCTGATCAGGGAGCACGTTGCGTCCGGTATTCACGATGATCTGGAACGTGCCAGTCGGGTATTCATACGCGCCCAGAAAAATACATTCGATAATCTGTTCAGTGTGGCGCGCAGCGTGCGCGGAGAGCCGAGTCTCATCGCTGCCACGCTGACTGGCGATGTTGCCACGGTGCGCAGCATGCTCGACGACCTCTACCCCCGCCCCGGTGCCGATTTCATTGCCGTCTATCTCGACACCGGACCGGGCGATGTTGCCGGTGTCGGTGACAAGCCGCACTATACATCTTCGCAGGTGCTGGGGTCGGCAGACCTGCTCGATCTGGTGCGCGGACTGGCGGCGGGCGATGCCGTGGAGTTCGGTAATGCGCTGCTGTTCGACAGCCTGTTGCAGCTTGTTGCTGTGCCGATTGAAAGTCCGCTCGGCGGTCGGGTCGGAGCGCTGGTCGTTGGCAAGCGGTTTTCCGAACAGGATCTGCGCGCGTTGCGCGAACTTGTTTATGCGGACATGGCGGTATTCAGCAACAATGTCGTGTTGGCCAGCAGTATCCCCGGCCTGCAGGCCCGCTTGCCGCAGATTAATCATATCGAATCATCGCAGCGCGGCGCGCTGCTGGATGTGGATGGTGAGCGCTACAGTGTGCGTGTGTTGCCGGTGTTGAATCACGTCGGCGCCGAACGTGAGGCGGCCAGGGTGCTGCTTGCAGTGCCCCACTCAACCTACTGGGCGCCGTTCCGGGTGCTGGGCGGCAATGCATTGTACTTCTCGGTTCTGATCCTGTTACTGGCCGGCCTGTTCGGTATCAGCATCAGCCGCCGTTCGCTGACCCGGCCCATACAGCTGCTGGCACGTGCGACGCAGGCCATCGCCAATGGCGACATGACGCAGAAAATCAAACTCGAGCGCAACGACGAACTGGGGCAGTTGATGAGTTCGTTCAACGCCATGCTGGGTGCACTCAACGTGTCCCAGAACGAACTGAAGAGCAGTCGCCGTCGGTTCCGGGATTTTGCCTCCAGCTCGTCCGACTGGCTGTGGGAAACAGACCGCTCCGGACACTTCACCTTTGTCTCAACCAGTGTATCGGAAACGCTGGATATCCCCGCCGAGGGCTGGTTGGGGCGGACGCCGGTCGAGGTTTTCCCGGGTTCGAGTCTCGGCGAACTGATGTCCCTGTTACGCTCCGGTGACGACCGGCGAGACGTATTCAAGGAAATCGAAATCTGGGTGCACGCGCGCAACGGCGACCAGCATTGCCTGCGCCTCAACGGCGTGCCGGTGTTTTCCGGCAAGACGTTCCGGGGTTACCGTGGCACTGCGCGTGATATCACCAAGATCAAGCAGGATGAAAAACGCATGGTGATCCTGGCTAACCAGGACCATCTCACCGGCCTGTCCAACCGGCGCCGTTTTATCCAGGACCTCAACCACGAAATCCGCCGTGTGGAACGTGACGGGCAGAGCGGCGTGTTGCTGCTTATTGATATCGATCACCTGAAGCTTGTAAACGATACCGCGGGTCACGCTGCCGGTGACCAGATCATTGTGCAGATCGCCGGTATGCTCAAACGTGCTTCGCGGGAACAGGATTTTGTCGCGCGCGTCAGCGGTGACGAGTTTGCCGTGGCTTACCCGGGCATGGATGAAGCCATGGGCTTTGACAAGGCGCGCGAGCTGCTGGATCGCATCGGTCGCCTCAAGCCACGTTACGGCGGGCGCAGCCTGAATGTGTCGGCGAGTATCGGCGTAGTAACGTTCCCCGCACAGGGCAAGGCACCGGTGGAATTGTTGGCCAAGGCCGACGCCGCCATGAGTTCCGCCAAGCGCGGTGGGCGCAATTGTGTACGCAGTTATAACGAAACCGACATGATGCGCGAGGAAATGGATAACCAGCTGGTGTGGAAGGATCGTCTGCTGGAAGCGCTGGACCGCGACGAGCTGGTGCTGGTATTCCAGCCGATTGTTGCCATTGCCGCCGGCAACACCTCGCACTATGAGGTGCTGGTAAGAATGCGCGAGGCGGACGGAAGGCTGGTGCCTCCCGGCAAGTTTATTCCCGCTGCCGAGCAGTTCGGGCTGATTCAGCGGGTCGACCGCCAGGTGCTGACCAAGGCCATTCGTTACCTGGCCGATCTGCCACGTGCACAGGCCCAAACGGCCTTTTCCATCAACCTGTCCGGCATGTCGGTTGGCAGCCAGGAAATGTATGAATGTATCGAGCGCGAGGTCAGGGAGTCCGGGGTTGACCCCGCACGTATCACGTTCGAAATCACCGAGACTGCAGCCTGCGAACAACTCAGCAGTGCCATGGAGTTCATCCAGAAGATCCGTCAGCTCGGATGCAGGATCTCGCTGGACGACTTCGGGGTGGGGTTCTCCTCATTCTCGTACCTGAAGCACCTGCGTGCCGATATCCTGAAAATCGACGGCAGTTTCATTCGCGACATCCACAACAACAACGCCGACCAGTTGTTCGTCAAGGCGCTGGTCGATGTGGCGCGCGGCATGGGGATGCGCACGATCGCCGAGTTCGTGGAGAACGAACAGGTCTACGACCGGGTGCGCAGCCTCGGTGTGGACTACGTGCAGGGTTACTACCTGGGTAAGCCGGAACCGGAACTGGTTCCCGCAAGCGTGAAAGGTGCCCCCCCGGTCAGTATTTCCGTGGCTTGATCAGGCCAGCCGTTTTTTCGCCCGCGCGATGGCGTCACGCACCTGCTGTGGTGCGGTGCCGCCGAAGTGGTTGCGGGCCGACACCGAGCCTTCCAGTGTCAGCACATCGAACACGTCTTCGTCGATGGCGGGTGACAACGCCTGCAGTTCCGACAGTTCCATTTCCGACAGATCGCGCCCGCTGTCGATGCCGAGGCGCACCGCAGTGCCGACGATTTCGTGCGCGTCGCGGAACGCCACGCCCTTGCGCACCAGATAGTCGGCCAGATCGGTTGCGGTCGAGTAGCCGCTGGCGGCGGCGCGGCGCATGTTGTCCGCCTTGACCTGCAGCGCGGGCACCATGTCGGCAAACGCGCGCAGGCAGCCGAGCAGGGTGTCCACGCTGTCGAACAGTGGCTCCTTGTCTTCCTGGTTGTCCTTGTTGTAGGCCAGCGGCTGGCCTTTCATCAGCATCAGCAGACTCATCAGGTGGCCGGTGACGCGGCCGGTCTTGCCGCGCACCAGTTCCGGCACATCGGGGTTTTTCTTCTGCGGCATGATGCTGGAGCCGGTGCAGAAACGGTCTGGCAGATCGATGAAATCGAACTGTGCCGACGCCCACAGGACGAGTTCTTCCGAGAACCGCGACAGGTGGGTAATGGTCATGGCCGCATTGGCACAGAACTCGATGACGAAATCCCGGTCGCTGACCGCGTCCAGCGAATTTTCTGCCGGGGCGTCGAAGCCCAGCAGCTTTGCCGTGTAGTGGCGGTCGATGGGGAAGCTGGTGCCGGCCAGTGCCGCCGCCCCCAGCGGCATCACGTTGACGCGCTTGCGGCTGTCATCGAGCCGTTCCCGATCGCGTTGCAGGTTCTCGAACCAGGCCAGCATGTGGTGGCCGAAAGTGACCGGCATGGCGACCTGCAGGTGGGTGAAGCCGGGCATGATGGTGTCCGCTTCGCGCTCGGCCAGTTCCAGCAGCCCGGTTTGCAGGCGCAGCAGCTCGGCGCGCGCGGCGTCGATCTGGTCGCGCAGGTACAGGCGCAGGTCGGTGGCGACCTGGTCGTTGCGCGAACGGCCGGTGTGCAGTTTTTTGCCGGCCTCGCCGATCAGCGCCGTCAGCCGCGCCTCAATGTTCATGTGCACGTCTTCGAGGCTGATCGACCACTCGAATTCGCCGGCTTCGATCTGTTTTTCGATGCTGTCGAGGCCGCCGAGGATGGCGTCGCGCTCATCGGTAGTGATGACGCCGACGTGCGCCAGCATACGCGCGTGCGCCCGCGAACCCTCGATATCGTAGCGGTACAGGCGCTGGTCAAAGGTTACAGAAGCCGTGAAGGCCTCCACAAAGGCATCGGTGGATTCGGTAAAACGACCGCCCCAGGGCTTGTCGCGGGTCGATTTGTCGGTCATAGCGGAACGAATGGCGGTTAACGGGTGCGCAAGTATACCTCAAAGTACTGATAACACTGGCCGATATTCTGGTGTTGCCCGCATTTGGGCCAGTTGAACGGGTCAGTCACAGCCGCCATGAGCCAGACAAGTCGCAGAAATCCGTCGGAGTCGTCGCAGGAATTGCTGTTCCTGCCCAGCTTCTGCGATATCCGCCTGGTATTTGCCGTGGTGGTGATCGCCGAGCTGATGGCGTTCGTACTGGTGCTGGCCAACGGCCGCGCCAACCCCTGGAACGACCTCGGGCTGGTGTCGCTGTTCGTTCAGTGGATCGCCCTGACCAGCGCCGCAGCCCTGTGTCTCGCCCGCCCCCTGTTGGTAAAAATCAGCAGTACTGCCGCGGTGCTGGCCAGTTACCTGCTGTTGTTGCTGGTTACGGTGCTGGTCAGTGAGCTGGCGTGGTATATGGGCGGTATTGCCCAGGGTGAGGGCGCCGCCGGGCATGTTGAATTCCTGTTTCGCAACACCGCGATCAGCGCCATCGTCAGCGGGCTGGTGCTGCGTTACCTGTTTGTTCAGCACCAGTGGCGCCAGCAGGTTCAGGCCGAGGCGCAGGCGCGGGTACAGGCGTTGCAGGCGCGAATCCGGCCGCATTTCCTGTTCAACAGTATGAACAGTATTGCAGCGCTCACCGGCAGTGACCCGCGGCGTGCCGAACTGGCGGTGCAGGATCTGTCCGACCTGTTCCGGGTGACGCTGCGCGATGCCTCGGAGCGCGTGGCGCTGGACGAGGAAATCGACGTCGCCAAACGCTACCTGCGTCTGGAGAGCCTGCGCCTGGGCGAGCGGCTGCGGGTGGAATGGGATATCGAGCGCTTGCCGCGCAAGCGTCTGGTGCCGTCGCTGATTATTCAGCCACTGCTGGAAAATGCCGTTTACCACGGGGTTGAAGCACTGCCGCAGGGCGGACGTATCGCCATCTATGGTGCCGCAGAGGGCAGGCGCATCGTGATCAGGATTCGTAACCCCCGCGCCATGCAGCGGCTGGCCTCCCAGCGCAAGGGCAATCATATGGCGCTGGAAAATATCCGCCTGCGCCTGCAGCTGGCGTTCGGCGACCAGGCCGGAGTGGCATTGCGTGAGGTGGACGATGAATTCGAAACCACACTGTATTTTCCCAGGGAAAAAGTCTCATGAGGTGTCTGGTCGTCGACGACGAGTTGCTGGCGCGTGAGCGTCTGGCGCGCATGCTCGACCAGTTACAGGGCTACGAGGTGTGTGGCGAGGCAGCAGACGGCGAGCAGGCGCTTGGCCAGGTGCAGGCGCTGACGCCGGAGCTGGTATTGATGGATATCCGCATGCCGGGCATGGACGGGCTGGAGGCGGCACGTCACCTGCTGAAACTGGAACACCCGCCAGCGGTGGTATTTACCACCGCCTATGGCGATCACGCACTGGAAGCCTTTGATGCGCAGGCGGTCGACTATCTGCTCAAGCCGATCCACCCGGAGCGCCTGCAGCAGGCGCTGGACAAGGCGAAGCGCCTGAGTCTGAGCCAGCTCGAGCGTGTTGATGAAACCGGGGTCAACGCACGAACCCACCTGTGTGCGCGAAATCGCGGCAATCTCGAACTGATTCCGGTAGAAGAAATTCTCTATCTCCAGGCGGACCAGAAGTATGTGACGGTGCGCTCAGCCGCGCGCACGATACTGGTTGAGGATGCACTGAAGGCGCTGGAGCAGGAATTCGGTGACCGCTTTATCCGTATTCACCGCAGCGCACTGGTTGCGGTATGGGCGATACGTGCGCTGGAAAAGGACAGTCAGGGCCGCTGTCAGGTGGTGCTGGACGGTATCGAGGAGCGCCTCGAAATCAGTCGCCGCCTGTTACCGGAAGTCAGGCGACGGATTCGAAACGGTGTCTGAGGTGTTGCGGGCTGTTGTGTTATCGTCGCAGCGGCCCAGTTCGCGTAGCCGTTTTCGCGACTTTTCGAGTGCCGCGTCGAGATACCCGCCGTAATAGTCCACCGAGCTGATGCCCACCAGCCGCTCGGCGATCTCCTTGCCCTGGCGATCGACAAACAGCACGGTCGGAGTGACCCACACCCGGTACTGTTCGGCAATATCGGCCGCGTCGATAGTGCGGCTGTCGAAACCCGTCAGCGTGCCGTCACCGTCAATCAGCAGTTTTTGCATCAGTACGCGCTGGTTGTAGTCAGGGTCGAGCAGCGTCGGGCCGAGAACCTCGTTTTCCAGTAATACGCAGTAGTCGCAATATTCCGCCGCGAATTCCAGCAACACCGGGGCACAGCGCTGCTCGGCCAGGCGTCCGGCCTCGCGCAAATCCTCGGCTATGGGGACACCGGCCCGCGCGCCGGATACGACCAGTATAAAAAACATCGCTGCGATGCCCGGCCACTTGCGCCACTTGTCTGTCACTCGCTATGCTCCATAAATTGCTCCGGCTCGATAACCATAATATATATGGTTTTCATCCCCGGTAGACCGTTGTTTACACCACAAATTCCCGAGTTCAGGTAGCCCATGGCAGATTCCACACTTCGTATCGCAACCCGCAAGAGCCCGCTGGCGCTCTGGCAGGCCAACCACGTACGCGACGCACTGCTGGCGCGGCATCCCGAACTCGAGGTCGAGCTTGTCACCATGACCACGCAGGGCGACAAGATACTCGATACGCCGCTGGCAAAGGTCGGTGGCAAGGGCCTGTTCGTCAAGGAACTTGAGACCGGTATGCTGGAAGGACGCGCTGACCTCGCCGTACATTCCATGAAAGATGTCCCGGTTGAATTCCCCGAGGGCCTGGGTCTGGCGGCGGTGCTGCCACGTGAAGATCCTCGTGATGCGTTGATTTCAAACGAATATTCGAGTATCGATGCGTTACCGGAGGGTGCCAGGGTGGGTACTTCCAGCCTGCGTCGCCAGTGCCAGTTGCGACGCATCCGTCCGGATCTGGAAGTGCTCGACCTGCGTGGCAACGTCAATACCCGCCTGGCTAAACTGGATAACGGCGATTATGACGCCATTCTGCTGGCCGCGGCCGGGGTCAGACGCATGGGCTGGGAAGCACGCATTACTGAATTACTGGCGCCCGAGCGATTCATTCCGGCCATCGGTCAGGGCGCTATCGGCATCGAAATCCGCGTCGATGATACGCGCGTGCGGTCGCTGATCGAGGAGCTGAACGATGGTCAGACCGCCACCCGCATTCACGCCGAGCGCGCTCTGAACGAGGCGCTGCAGGGCGGCTGTCAGGTGCCAATTGCCGGTTACTCGGAAATCAGTCATGGCGTTATCGTGCTGCGCGGGCTGGTGGGTCGCCCGGACGGTACGGAACTGGTTCAGGGGGTCATCAGCGGCCGGCCCGAAGACGCCGGGGAACTCGGCCGCGTGCTCGCCGAAGACCTTCTGTCGCGCGGTGCGCGGCAGATCCTCGATGACCTGTACGCCGAGAGCGACGAATGATCGAAACGCCTGCCCCGATGTCCGGGTCGTTACAGGGTATCGGGGTACTGGTGACACGGCCGGCACACCAGGCCGGCGACCTGTGCCGACGCATCGAACAGCTGGGCGGACGAGCCATTCCGTTCCCGGTGCTGGAAATTTCTGCGCCCGACGATACCCGGCCGCTGCGCGACTGTGTGGCGCAGCTGGACGATTTCGATATCGCCGTTTTTGTCAGTGCCAACGCGGTCGAGCGTGCGCTCGATTTTATTCTTGCGCAGCGGGACTGGCCGGTCGGGGTGCAAATCGCCGTCGTCGGTCGGCGTTCCGCCGCGGCGCTGGAGCCCTTCGGCCTGCACGCCGACCTGTGTCCGGCGCGCCGCTTCAACAGTGAAGGGTTGCTGGAACTCGATGAATTGCAGGACGTTGGCGGCCGGCGCGTGGTGATTTTCCGCGGTAACGGCGGGCGCGAATATCTTGCCGATACCCTGCGTGCGCGTGGTGCCGAGGTCGAGTACGTGGAGGCCTATCAGCGCACGCGGCCGGCGACCGATAGCGCGGCACTGGTCGAGGCATGGCGTGCCGGTGACATCGACGTGGTACAGGTCAACAGCGTCGAGAGCCTGGAAAACCTGTTCGCCATGCTCGACGAAGAGGGCCGCGCGCGGTTGCGCGAGACACCGTTGCTGGTGGTCAGCGACCGCATGCTGCCGGTTGCCGAGCGCCTTGGGTTTGAGCGGCCCCCCTTGCTGGCGGCAGACGCCACCGACGATGCGGTGGTGGCAGCGTTGCTTGGATGGCGCACCTGACCCCGGTGCCGCATGGCCATATCCGGTACAATCTGAATCCGACCATCCACTTACCGTGACACCGTGAGCTGCCATGAGCCAGTCCGAATCCACCCTTCCGCAAACCACTCCACCCGATAATGCGCACGTCGAGACACCCCCCGAAACCGCGGCCGATGCCCGCGGCGGCGAGTCCTGCAAGTCACCGCTATTGCCCCTGGTGCTTGCGTTGCTGGCGTTCGGTATTTCCATCGCGCTGGCGGTCGGTGGTTACTTTATCTGGAACCAGCTGCAGCAGCTGACCGGTGAACAGGCGAATCTGGAGCCGCGTCTGGTACAGCCGCTGCAAACCCGGCTTCAGGAAATCAGCCGTGACTGGCAGACCGGCCGTCGCGAGATAGAGCAGCAACTCACCACGCTGAACGCGCGGCAGGCGGCGCTCGGCGAGCGGGTCAATCGCCTGGCCTCGCTGGTCGGGCGCAGCGAACTGGGCTGGACGCTGGCGGAAGTGGAATACCTGCTGCGCGTCGCCAGCGAAAGCTTGCAACTGCGCCGTGATCGCCGCACCGCAGAAGCGGCCCTGAAAGGCGCGGATGCGCGCCTGCGCGAGCTGGCCGATCCGCAACTGTTACCGGTACGCGAGCAACTGGCGCGCGAACTGAATGCGCTGCGCGAGGTGCCGGAGGTGGACTTCGAGGGGCTTTCACTGCGCTTGTCCGACTGGCTGCAGCAGGTTGACAATCTGCCCGTGGCCGGCAGCCGCTACGAGCCGCCGAAGCCGGATAGCACGGCATTCGACACCACGCGCACCGCAGCCGACTGGCGGGAATTGCCGCAGGTCATCTGGTCCTCACTGCGCGAACTGTTCCGCATCCGTCGACACGACAAACCGGTCGGCCCGCTGCTGCCGCCGGAGCGGATCTGGTTCCTGAAGGAAAACCTGCGACTGCAACTGGCCGCGGCACGCCTGGCACTGTTGCGCGAGGATCGGGTGGCCTACCAGCAGGCCCTGACCACCGCAGCAAGCTGGCTGACGGCGTGGTTCGACAGCGAAGACCAGCGCGTCGTTGCCATGGCCGCCGGGCTCAAGGAGCTGGCGGCGGTCGATATACGACCGGATCTGCCTGATATCTCCGCCGCATTGCATCGCCTGCAGCAATTGCGCCAGCAGCAGGAAGCACTGGCCACGCCGGACACAGCGGCGGGCGCCGAAACCGAAGTGAAGGCCGAAGCGAGTGCGCCGGGCGCCGGGCAGGCAGGTGTCGACGGGCGTGAAGAGACTGTTCCCGACACGGCCACGCCGTCCGCGGAGGAGCCCCCGGTAGCGCCGGAGGATGCGCCATGAAAGCCCTGCTGATCGGTCTGCTGGCGCTGCTGGCGTCGGTTGCCGCTGCCCTGTTCGCGCTGCCCGACCCCGGCTACGTATTGATCGGTTATGGCAACGTCAGTGTCGAAACGTCACTGGTGGTGTTCATCGTTATTCTGGTGATCGCCTATCTGGCCGTGCGCACCGTGGCCGGGCTGTGGAGGGTGCCGGTGCGGCTGAAACAGTGGTCGGGTCAGCGCCAGTTGCAGAAGTTGTCGCGTCGCTATGACGCTGCCGTGATTGAACTGGTGTCAGGCAAGCTGGAGCGTGCGGAACGCCAGCTCGGCCGGCTCGCCGATGACCGGCGTGCACCGCTGGCGGTGTGCCTGTCGGCCGCCCATGCGGCCAACCGCCTGGGTTCGGATGAGCGCCGCGACCGCTACCTGGCGATTGCGCTGAAACGGTTCCCGGCTGCCGAAGCGGCGATCTGCCTGGTGCAGGCCGAACTGCAGCTGGCGCGCAACCAGTTCGATCAGGCGCAGACCTCACTGACCCATCTCGAAACGCTGATGCCGCACAATCGTGAAATCCTGCGCCTGCAGATGAAGCTGTACCTGGGTCAGCAGGACTGGGGGAAGTTGCGCGATCTGTTGCCGGCACTGCGGCGCAGCGAGGTGCTGGACCACGACACATGGCAGCGCCTTGCCGTGCAGGTCTACCAGGAAAGAATACGCGAGCTTACCGCGGCGCGAGATATCGATACATTGAAAAACGGCTGGACCCGGCTGCCGCCGCCGGTGCGCCAGGACCATGCGTTGCTGGCGTTGTATATCGAGCAGCTGGTGCGGCTCGGGGAACACGAACAGGCGGAACGTTTGCTGCGCGAGCAGCTTGGCGAATACTGGGATGACCGGCTGGTCTACCTGTACGGGGAACTCGACGGTTGCGACGGCACAGCCCAGCAGAAAGACGCGGAAAAATGGTTGCATCAGCACCAGCAGGATGCAGTGCTGTTGTTGACGCTGGGCAAGATCAGTCTGCGCAATCGACTATGGGGCAAGGCGCGCAGTTACCTGGAGGCGAGTATCGGTATCCAGCCGACACCGGAAGCCTACCGCCTGCTCGGTGACCTGCTGGAACAGCTCGAAGACCCGCAGGCAGCGGCAGAATGTTACCGCAAGGGGCTGGCGCTGCCAGCGCCGGTGCTGGAAGCGCCTGCCGTGGTGGTGCCGGATGAAGTGGTACTGCAAAGCATCGAAACTGACCGTACCGGCATGGTGGTCGCGCACTGACACGGCCATTCAGTACTCGCTGCGGTTTTCCTTGTCACGGGCAATCTTGTCCAGTACGTCCTGGGCGAATTCAAAGGCATCGGAATACATGTGGTCCAGATCGGCGCCGTGTTGCGCAAACACCGGCATGGCGGCCTCGATCATGGCGGGCGGGCCGCTCATGTAGATATCGTACGCGCCGAGGTCCGGGTAGGTTTCCAGCAGCGCCTCCATGACCAGGCCTGTCCGACCTTCCCAGTGGTCCTCGTCCTGCGGATCCGACAGTACCGGCGTGTAGCGGAACCGGTCGTTGTTTTTCATCCAGCGTTGTGGTTCGTCGTGCAGGTACAGGTCGCGCTTCGCGTTTACACCCCAGAACAGGTGCATGGGGCGGTCAAAACCAATGTACTGGGCGTGGTCGATCATGCCCTTGAGCGGCGCCACGCCGGTGCCACCGGCCATCATCAGGATCGGCCGCTCGGAATCCTCGCGCAGGTAGAACGAACCCAGCGGCCCCTCGATACGCAGCAGCGCGCGGTCCTTCATTTCGTCAAACACATGGCCGGTGAATGAACCGCCCGGTACGTGGCGGATGTGCAGTTCCAGGTATTCATCCTGGTGTGGCGCATTGGCGATGGAAAATGCGCGCCGGCGTCCGTCCTTGAGGATGAACTCGATATACTGGCCGGCGAGGAACTGCATGCGTTCGGCATCCGGCAGTTTCAGCAGCACCTGCATGACGTCGTGCGACAGGCGCTCCAGGTGTTCCGCACGGCACGGCAGCGTTTTGATGACAACGTCGGCATCGGCGCTGATCTCGCGCACCTTCAGGTGCAGGTCGCTGCGTGCATGGGCCAGGCAGAGTGCTACCTGCCCCGGTTCCAGCCCGGCTTCCGGTTCACCATCGGGATAGTCCACTTCGCCTGACAGCAGGGTGGCAACGCAGGAGCCGCAGGCGCCGTTGCGGCAGCCGTAGGGCAGGCCTACGCCCTGACGCAGGGCGGCGTCGAGCAGGGTCTCCCCGGCTTCCACGGCGAACCGGTGTCCGCTGGATTCGATGGTAACCTCAAAGGTCATGGTGGATTCTCTTGACGAAAGGCTGGCATTCTCGTTGATTTTCGGGGGCAGGTAAACGCATGAATACTGTGTTAATCAGGGATTGTGACAGTGCGTTATGCTGATCCCGGGCCGGATCAGGCGGATGGCGTTATTTCGTCACTTCCGGGGTCAGCGAAATCCAGCGGCGTTGGCCTGTCGATGACATAACCCTGCGCAAAATCCACGCCCATGCCCGCCAGCGCGTCCAGGGTGCCGATGTCCTCGACGTATTCGGCGATGGTCTGAATGCCCATCGCATGCCCGATTTTGTTGACCGCCTCGACCATGGCGCGGTCCACCGGGTCGTTCAGCAAGTCACGAACGTAGCTGCCATCGATCTTCAGATAGTCCACCGGCAGTTGCTTGAGATAGGCAAACGACGACATGCCGCTGCCAAAATCATCCAGCGCAAACCGGCAGCCCATGCCATGAAACAGGCGCATGAACTTGAGCGCGATTTCGAAGTTGGCAATTGCGGCTGTCTCGGTAATCTCGAAGCAGATTTGCTCCGGCGGCACCTGGCTGTCGTGAATCAGGTCGACGACCGTGGAGAGGAAACCGTGCGCCGTCAATGATTGACCGGACAGGTTGATGGCCATGGTGACATCGGACTGGTAATTGCGAATCTCTTCCGCCAGCCACTGCAGCGCGTGTTCGATCACCCAGCTGTCAATGGCAGGCATCAGGCCATACTGCTCGGCGGCCCCGAGGAATCGGTCGGGCTGCACCAGTTGCCCCTCTTCATCGAGCATTCTCAACAGCAATTCTGTGTGCGACGCGCGCGGGTCGTCGCGACGCACAGGAACAATGGATTGCCGGTAGAGAATAAAGCGATCTTCTCTCAGCGCTTCGCGGATGCGTCCCACCCAGCGCATTTCGCTGCGGTGGCGTCTGAGTTCGCGATCATCCGGCTCGCTGACATGCACGCGGTCCCTGCCCTGCTCCTTGGCTGCATAGCAGGCGACATCGGCTGAAGACAATGCTTCCGCGACGCTCTCGGTCGACGCCGACAGTGGAACAATGCCGATACTCGCGCCGATCTCGAAGGATTTTCCGTCCCACACGAAGTGCAGGGAGCGAATCGAATGGCGGATTTCCCCGGCGAGCTTTTCAGCATCCCCGATCGTACAGCCCTCGAGCAATACCCCGAACTCGTCGCCGCCCAGGCGGGCGACCACGTCGCTGTCGCGCAGTTTTTTCTGAAGCACTGTTCCCAGTTCACGGAGCAGTTCGTCGCCGGCGGTGTGCCCGCAGGTGTCATTGACGATCTTGAACTGGTCGAGGTCGATATAACACAGCGCGTAGCGCGCGCCATTGTTGCGTGTACTGTCCATCGCCTGCTGGATGCGGCGCTCGAACTCACTGCGATTGAACAGCCCGGTCAGTGCATCGTGTGTTGCCTGGTGGGACAGCAGCCGGGTCAGTTCACGTGTCTGGCGGACGTCGTCAAATACAAGGACGGCGCCAACTATGTTGCCCGACGCGTCGTGCATAGGTGACGCAGACTCTGCCACCGCGATTTTCTCACCGTCCTTGCGTACCAGCATGCGGCCCTGCAGGTTGCGTTCAACCTGGTTGCTGCGCAGGCTGCCACTGATTGCGCAGGAGATCGGTTCACCGGATTGTTCGTCGATCAGTTGAATGACGTCGTCGACAGGCCGGGCGCCGGCCTCCTGCTGTGTCCACCCCGACAGCTGTTCCGCGACCGGATTCATGAAACGGATTTTCCCCTCCCGGTCGGTGGTGATCACGCCTTCTGCGATGGAGTTCAGGGTGACCTCGGCGCGCTGTTTTTCGTCGAACAGTGCATGTTCGCTGGCCTGTGCGCGCTTCAGTGCGTCAGCCAGTTCGGACTGGCGTGCCCGCAGCCTCTCCATGGCCTTGTTAATGAATTGTGCAAGGTAACCGAACTCATCCGGCCGCGTCTCGTCAAAACGTGCGCTGTTGTTCTGCGAACAGGATTCCGCCGTTTCGACCATGCGATAGAAAGGGTGTGTGATGAACCTTTGCAGAATCCACTGGATGATCAGCCCGAACGCGAAAAAACTCGCGCCAAGGGCAAGCATTAACTGTTTCTTTTGCTTCAGCAGCATTTGCCCGGGTTTCTGTTGATAGATCGTGATGACAACGTCCGTGGCACCGCGTTCGTCCGCGCTGCGGGCAGGGAATGCCGCCGTGTAGCTGGCAAAGTCGGTCGGAGGGGTGCCAAAGGTTACTGTATCTGTGCTGCGTTCGATGTTAATTGCCGGGATATCGAGTTTGCGCATCATGGGCAGCAGTGAGCGCTGCAGCGTGCTCAGCGGCGTGTCAGGGTTGTTGTTCAGGACTTGTTCAGCCAGAAACACCATCTGTCGGGATGCTGACTCGTGTTCCAGCGTCACGATGCGCTCCATCCATGGCATGGCGGCGGCGGCCATCAGCAACCCGATAGCGAGCAATCCCCAGAAGATGATGCCGGCGATCTTTAATGGCAGGCCAATGCGGACCGTTCCCGGACGGGAGGGTGTTTTCACCTCAGGCCGGCCCACTTCAGCGCAAGGAACATCGGGCATACGCCGCTGACGCCGGCACCAAGAATAGCGAAGCCCATAAACCAGGGCAGGAACCACAGTGGTTCCGGGAATGCGAACACACTGATGGCGAGCATGGCGGCGACCAGTAGTCGCCAGCCGCGCTCGGCCTCGAAGTTGGTGCGGGTATGGAAAGCGATACCCAGAGATCCTTCGGAGGCATCCGGTTCAGTGGTGCCGCGAAGCCGGGAGACAATCACCGGGATGCGAAGATTGGTTACGGCTTCCAGAACGGCCATGGCTGAGAGGGCATAGATCAGCGGGTACAGGTCGAAGTACAGCGCGACCAGCAGCAGCGCTCCAAATAACAGTCGGTAGAGCCGGTTGCTCATCGGTAAGCCTCCTTAACAGTCCGGGCTTGAATCAATAAAATCCAGTGCAGGACACAATCCAAGCAAAATTCACGCCGGGGCCTGTGTGTCGTGTTTCTTTACAAGGGAAACGGCGTGGGCGTGGGCATTGCCCGGTCCCCGCCGGGCGTGGTTTGGCCTTCAACCAGACAAACAACGAGGAAATAACCGGCTGATTTCGTCATGTATTTGACGTTTATTTGTCGCCCTCCGGAAGGAGCAGGGCGTGGTAAAGGCATTCAGTGTTCGGCCGCTACCGGTGACGGAACAACATAAGAATTCAATCGTAGAGAGGTATAGAAACATGGCAATTTTTGGGCGTACCCGTGCACTGTTGGTCGATGCCGAGAATGAAGTTGCACGCCTGAGTAGTCAACTTGCCGAAAAGGATGCATTGCTGAATGACATGCAGCAACAACTGGATGCAGCCACTGCAGAGCAGGAGAGCATGGCGGCAAAATTGCAAATGGCTGACGGGCTGTATCGGAATTTCCACCATTTCGGCGGCAGCCTGAGCGAGCTCCAGTCCACGCTCGCACAGCTTGCGACCAGTCTGGCCGACGAGAAAAAGGTCGCCATCAAGGCGGCGGCGGTTTCTGTCGACGCACGCAAGGGTACCGAATTGATGGTGTCGAACCTGCGCCAGGTCAGTTCAACCGTGGAACAGGCCGTCAATAATGTTGAAGGCCTCAACGAACGTGCCGACGCGATCGGGAATATTGTCAACCTGATTACCGAGATTTCAGAACAGACCAACCTGCTGGCGCTGAACGCGGCGATTGAGGCCGCACGTGCCGGCGAGCACGGCCGGGGTTTCGCGGTGGTGGCGGACGAGGTGCGAAACTTGTCCAAGCGCACTAACGAAGCGACCCAGGAAATTGCTTCGCAGGTGGCGAAAATCCAGGAAGAGACCAGCGCCACCCAGGAAAAAATGACCACCATGGCGGACCAGTCGACCGAGTTGAGCCGTATCGGTAATGCGGCGAGTTCCAGCATGGGCTCGATTCTGGAACTGTCCAAGGATATGGAAGGCGTGATTTCCGCAGGCGCACTGCGCAGTTTCGTGGAACTCGCCAAGACAGATCACCTGGTCTACAAATTTGCGATCTATCAGGTCATGATGGGCGTGTCGGACAAGAGTATTGACGAGTTTGCCGATCATACCCGTTGCCGACTGGGGCAATGGTATTACGAGGGTGAAGGGCGCGGCTGTTTCAGCAACTTGCCCGGCTACCGTGAGCTGGAAGAACCGCACCGCGGCGTTCATCGCCATGCGCTCGAGGCGCTGGCGCAGTACCACGAAGGCAATATCGATCAGGCGCTGCGTGAACTGGAAGCCATGGAAAATGCCAGCATGCAGGTGTTGAAATTCCTGGAAGAAATGGCGATCAGCGCCGAAGGGGATAACAGCCTGCTGTGTGAGTCTGCCTGA
>CAYSRA010000034.1:18034-23471 GCA_964433205.1 uncultured Thiohalobacter sp.
CCCAGCTTTTCCCACATCGCATCGACGCGGGCGCGGGTGTCTGCGTCCATGCTGATGGGGCGGCCCCATTCGCGATCGGTTTCGCCTTTCCACTTGGCCGTTGCGTCCAGGCCCATCTTGCTGCCCAGTCCTGACACCGGTGACGCGAAGTCCAGGTAGTCGATCGGCGTATTTTCCACCAGCGTGACATCGCGTGCCGGGTCCATGCGTGTGGTCATCGCCCAGATGACGTCCTTCCAGTCGCGCACGTTCACATCGTCGTCGGTGACGATGACAAACTTGGTGTACATGAACTGACGCAGGAAACTCCACACGCCGAACATTACCCGCTTGGCGTGGCCCGGGTACTGTTTCTTCATACTCACGCACGCGACCCGGTAGGAACAACCTTCCGGTGGCAGGTAGAAATCCGTGATTTCGGGAAACTGTTTTTGCAGGATCGGCACGAACACTTCGTTCAGCGCCACGCCGAGAATAGCCGGTTCGTCCGGCGGGCGGCCGGTATAGGTGCTGTGGTAGATCGGCTGATCGCGGTGGGTGATACAGTCGATGGTGAACACCGGGAAGCGTTCCTGCTCGTTGTAGTAACCGGTGTGATCACCGAAAGGCCCTTCCAGCGCTTCCTCGCCAGGGTGGATATGCCCCTCCAGTACGAACTCGGCACTGGCCGGTACCTGGAGGTCGAGGGTGCGACATTTCACCAGCTCGGTCTTCGCGCCGCGTAGCAGTCCGGCAAAGGCATATTCGGACAGCGCATCGGGCACCGGCGTGACGGCGGACAGGATGGTCGCCGGGTCGGCGCCCAGTGCAACGGCGACCGGAAAAGGTTCGCCGGGATGTTTCTGCTGCCAGTCGCGATAATCCAGTGCGCCACCGCGGTGAGCGAGCCAGCGCATGATGACCTTGTTGCGCGACAGCACCTGCTGGCGATAGATGCCGAGGTTCTGGCGTTCCTTTTCCGGTCCCCGTGTGACCACCAGTGCCCAGGTGATGAGCGGCGCGGCGTCTTCCGGCCAGCAGGTCTGGATGGGCAGTTTGCCGAGGTCGACGTCGTCGGCCTCGATGATATGCTTCTGGCAGGGCGCGGACTTCACGATCTTTGGCGCCATATCCAGCACCTTGCGGAATACCGGTAGTTTCTGCCAGGCGTCCTTCATTCCCTTTGGCGGCTCAGGTTCCTTGAGGAAGGCGAGCAGTTTGCCGATCTCGCGCAGTTCGTCCACCGAGTCGGCGCCCATGCCGGCGGCGACGCGTTTTGGCGTTCCAAACAGATTGGCGAGTACCGGCGTGTCGGAGCCGACGGGGTTCTCGAACAGCAGTGCCGGGCCACCGGCGCGCAGGGTCCGGTCACAGATTTCGGTGATTTCCAGCTTTGGATTGACCGGATGGCTGATGCGCTGGAGTTCGCCGGCGAGTTCCAGCTGTTTGATGAAGTCGCGTAGATCCTGATAGTGCATTAGGCGTTCCCGAAGCTGGCCTGGAATGGTGGTCGATTGTACCGGAAGCGGCGGACTTGCCCCACGGGGGATTGCTCAGGCCGCCAGGCCGCTGTGTCGCAGCAGTGCGCGGATATCGGGCTCGCGACCCCGGAAACGCCGATACAGCGCCATGGGATCAGCCGAGCCGCCGCGTTCGAGAATGTTCTCCAGGAAGCGGCGGCCGCTTTCACGGTCGAACACCCCGGTTTCCTCGAACAGCGAGTAGGCGTCGGCGGACAGCACTTCGGCCCATTTGTAGCTGTAGTAGCCGGCCGCGTAGCCACCGCCGAAGATATGTGCGAAGCCGTGGGCGAAGCGGCTGAAATCGGCCGCGGGCACTACGGCGACCCGTTCGCGAACCTGGTCGAGGATTTCGTAGATACGGCCGCCCCGCCCGGGGCGGTACTCGACGTGGATACGCATGTCGAACAGGGCGAACTCGAGCTGTCTTACCATCTGCATGGCGGACTGGAAGTTGCGTGCGCTGCGCATGCGCCCGAACAGTTCGTCGGGCAGGACTTCACCGCTTTCGAAGTGAGCGGATATCAGGTTCAGGGGTTCGCGCTCCCAGCACCAGTTCTCCATGAACTGGCTGGGCAACTCGACGGCGTCCCAGGCCACGCCATTGATGCCGGATACGCTCGGGTAATCGACACGGGTCAGCATATGGTGCAGGCCGTGACCGAATTCGTGGAACAGGGTAGTGACCTCGTTGTGGGTCAGCAGCGCGGGCTGGTCGCCGATGGGAGGAGAAAAGTTGCAGGTGAGGTAGGCGGTTGGTACCTGCCGGGCAGAGCCGATCTGCAGCCGCGGAGCACAGTCGTCCATCCATGCGCCGCCGCGTTTGTTGGCGCGTGCATAGAGGTCGAGATAAAAACGCCCGCGCAACGTGCCGGTGGCGTCATGGATTTCGAAGAAGCGCACCTGCGGATGCCAGACTGCCACGTCATCGCGTTCGCTGATACGCATCCCGTACAGTCGCTCGACAACGTCGAACAGACCCTGCACCACGCGCGTGTCCGGAAACCAGGGTTTGAGCATTTCCTGTGACAGGTCATGGCGCTGCTTGCGCAGTTTTTCCGACCAGTAGGGAATATCCCATGGTTCAAGGTCATGACCTAAGCCCTGCTCGCGGGTGAACTCACGCAGCGCCTGCATATCCCGACGCGCCGGTTCAACAGAGTGTTCTGCAAGTTCATTGAGGAACTGCAATACCTGTTGCGGCGAATCGGCCATCTTGGTCGCCAGCGAGTATTCGGCGTAGTTGTTGAATCCGAGCAACTGCGCGGACTCGTGCCGCAGTGCGAGGATCTCCTCCATGACAGGGCCGTTGTCCCACCGGCCGGCATTCGGGCCGGTGTCCGAAGCGCGCGTCATATAGGCCGTATAAAGTTCCTTGCGCAATGTGCGGTTGTCCGCATAGGCTATGACCGGGAAATAGGACGGGAAGTCCAGCGTGAATATCCAGCCCTCTGCACCTTCTGCCTCGGCGTTCTGGCGTGCCAGGGCACGAGCGGATTCCGGCAGGCCGGACAGCAGGCTTTCGTCGGTGACGGTTTTTTTCCAGCCGTGGGTGGCGTCGAGCAGGTTTTCCTGGAAGCGTGACTGCAGTTCAGACAGGCGCTGCTGGATTTCCCTGAAGCGCGCTTGCCCCTGCTTGTCCAGCTCGATACCCATCAGGCGGAAATCGCGAAGGCGGTGGCGAATCGATTGCTGCTGTGCGGCGTCCAGTTTGTCGAATTCCGGACTATCGGCAATGGCTTTCACCGCGCGGTACAGACCCTCATGCTGTCCCAGGCCGGTCTCGAAGTCGGTAAGTTTGGGCAGGCAGGCGTTGTAGGCCTCGCGCAGCGCATCACTGTTTATGACCGAATTGAGATGGCTCACCGGTGACCAGACACGATGCAGGCGATTCAGGGCCAGCTCGAGCGGCGCAAGCGTATTGTCCCAGCTGTATGGCGGCCCGGCGCGTAGCAGGGTTTCGATATCCCTGTGTACATCGGCCAGCACCTGCTCCATAGCGGGCTCCACGTGCTCCGCTTCGATGCGGTCAAAGGCGGGCAGATCGTTCAGTTCCAGTAGAGGATTCATGGCGTCTCGTCAGCTTTCCAGTAGAATGCGACCCCTGTTCAACAACGGGGTGTGTGATGAGCCAGCATTATGACCTGATTGCAATTGGTGGTGGTAGCGGTGGGCTGTCGGTAGCGGAGCGTGCGGCGCGCTATGGTGCTCGCTGCGCGGTGGTCGAAAAGGGACGGCTGGGCGGCACCTGCGTCAATGTGGGCTGCGTGCCGAAAAAGGTGATGTGGTTCGGCGCCAGTATTGCGCACACTCTGGAAGACGCTCCACACTATGGTTTTGCGCTCGGCGACATCCATTTTGACTGGCGCAAGCTGAAGGCAGCGCGTGATGCCTACGTGCACGGCATCAACGACTGGTATCACACCTACCTGGCGGATTCGAACATCGACGAAATCGTTGGCACCGCGAAATTCGTCGATGCCCACACCCTGGATGTCGGCGGCAGGCAGTACAGCGCCGATCACATCGTGATAGCACCGGGTGGCGCCCCGACCGTCCCGGATACGCCGGGCGCCGAACTGGGCATCACCTCGGACGGATTTTTCGAGCTGGAAGACCTGCCGCGCCGTGTTGCCGTGATCGGTTCCGGTTATATCGCCGTGGAGCTGGCCGGCATGCTCAACGCGCTGGGTTCTGACGTTACCATGCTGCTGCGTCGTGAACACCTGTTGCGCGATTTCGATGCCATGCTGCGCGAAAACCTCATGGAGGAAATGCTCGGCGACGGTATCGACATTCTTGCGCGCACCCAGGTCAGGGAAGTCTGCCGTGCCGATGACGGTACCCTGACCATCGAGTGCGAAAACGGCCAGCGTCTGGAAGGTTTCGACGAGTTGATCTGGGCCATCGGCCGTTACCCGCTGAGCGCCGACCTGGACCTCGCCAGGGCCGGTGTCGAGGTCGACGGCGACGGCTACATCCCGACCGACAAGTTTCAGAATACCAACGTGCCCGGTGTATACGCCATCGGCGACGTAACCGGGCGCGCGCAGCTTACCCCTGTCGCCATCGCTGCCGGCCGCCGGCTGGGTGACCGCCTTTTCGGGGGCATGTCCGATCGTTACCTGCCGTACGAAAATATTGCCACGGTAGTATTCAGCCACCCGCCCATCGGCACCGTCGGGCTGACCGAAAGTCTGGCGCGCGACCAGCATGGCGAAGCGGTCAAGGTTTACCAGACGCGTTTTACCGCCATGTACAACGCGCTCACGGACCGCAAGCAGAAAACGGCGATGAAGCTGGTGACGGTCGGTGCGCAGGAGCGCGTGGTTGGCTGCCACGTCATTGGCCCCGGTGCTGACGAGATGATGCAGGGCTTTGCCGTGGCCATCCGTATGGGCGCTACCAAGAAAGACCTCGACGATACCGTGGCGATCCACCCCACCAGCGCCGAAGAACTCGTCACCATGCGTTGAACCGAAAGGGCGCGGGGGTTTTGATTTTTCGGGGGCTGTTTTCGTTCCGGTCGGGCACGGCTTTTATTCGGCAACGGTTTGCCCGCTTCGCGGGTTCCCTGCGCTTCTCGCGAAATGTGGCGCTCGCCCAACTCGCGCTTCACGCTGATGCGTGAAGCACTCAGACAAGGCTCGCTTCCCCCACATTTCGCTGCGATGCTCGGCTGCACCGATGCCGAATAAAAGCCGTGCCCGACCGGAACTTGCCTTGGTCAGAATGCGAACATTTTGCGTTGATCAAAAAAGGGCGCTATGAAAACCGGAAGTTAATTCTTCCACTTCCTTTTCGATGCTCGCACGGCGTAAGTTGCAGGTTGCTACATATCTCCCCGAAGCGTCGGCGCAGCCGAGCATCGCAGCAAAACGCAGATGAAGCGGTCCCTGTTTGAGTGGTTTCGCAGAAACCGCGAGTTTGGGACCGCG
>CAYSRA010000035.1:0-23341 GCA_964433205.1 uncultured Thiohalobacter sp.
CGCAAGGAGATCGACGCCAGCCTCAACGCAGCGGGCTGGGTCATCCAGGACAAAAATCGCCTCAATCTCTGTTCCACCTCCCATCTCAGGCGCATCGAACGCTGGTCGCCGGACGACCAGCAACTGCCGTTCCTTTTTGTGCCAACCAGCAATGACACAATAGATTTTACGAAAGTCACATGACAATAACCGAAGCCCAAACACGCCAGCAGTATGACTTGCGCCGGGATTTGATCGACAGCGGTGTGTTGGCGGTGGCGTATGATCACTACCGCTTCAGCCAGGATTATGTGTTCACTTCGCCCTCCGCCGCAGCTAGAGAAGTTCCAGAAATTATTGGGATTATTTTTACTGGATCAGGAATCGCTCACAATGTGAGGCGGGTTGTGCTTTGTTCAATTGATTTAATGACATAAATACTGTATGTATAACCAGCATCCGTTAGTGTCTGGGTGGGTGAGCTATGAGTAAAATTGAATGGACTGAGCAAACCTGGAATCCTGTTACTGGTTGCATCAAGGTGTCTCCCGGTTGCAAGCACTGTTACGCAGAGACCATGTCAAAACGGCTCAAGGCCATGGGCGCGCCAGGCTACGAGAATGGCTTTCAGCTGAGCCTTCTTCCAGAGCGGCTTTCACAACCGCTCCAGCGCCGGAAGCCCACCATGTATTTCGTTAATTCAATGAGTGACCTTTTTCAGGAGGGGGTGCCGTTCGGGTTTATCGATGATGTCATGGAAGTCATCGATGAAACGCCCTGGCACACTTACCAGATTCTTACCAAGCGTAGTGCGCGTATGCGTGAATATTTTGGTGATCGTGCCGTACCTGATAACGCCTGGCTGGGCGTGTCGGTTGAGGATAAAAAATACGGTAAACCCCGTATCCCGGACCTGCAGGCGATTAAAGCCAAAACACGGTTTCTTTCAATTGAGCCGTTGCTGGAAGATTTGGGACGAATCCGGTTGGCCGGGATTCATTGGGTGATTGTGGGCGGAGAATCGGGGTTGGGCGCCCGGCCGATGCAGGAGCAGTGGGTTACCCGGTTGCGTGATCAGTGCGAGAATGCAGGCGTGGACTTCTTTTTCAAGCAGTGGGGCGCCTGGGGAGCGGATGGTGTAAAACGCTCCAAAAAAGCCAACGGGCGCAAGCTTCAGGGAAGGATATGGGACATGATGCCGGTGGGTGCTGTTTAGCCGGTGTAATAAGCACAGGGAGCGGTAAATGACAAAAAGCAGGATGCCGGAAGCCTATATCGGTAAAGAGCAGGCCTATGTCAAACACACGATATTAAGAACCTATCTGCAGCGCCTGTTTATGATTGTTGGTCAGGGCAGGGAAATGGTTATCAACTATGTAGATTGCTTCGCAGGGCCCTGGAAGGAAGAGGACGACACGTTGAGCGACACCTCGATTGGTGTGTCGCTGGAGCAGATGGCGTTATGCCAGAAAAGCCTGAAAGTTCAATTTGACCGAAATGTACGGTTTCGCGCACTCTCCATCGAAAAAGATCCGGTTGCGTTTGGGAAACTGGAGGCGTTCCTCACAGAGCGACCCTATCCGAATATTGAAACAAAGTGCCTGAACGGGGATTACACTGAATTACTGGATGAGATTGTGAGCTGGTGTGATGGCCATTTCACTTTCTTTTTCGTCGATCCGACTGGGTGGCAGAATGTGGTTGGAGCAAAAACCCTGTTGCCATCGCTGAAGCTGGGCAAGGCCGAGTTTCTGATTAACCTTATGTATGGCTTTGCCAACCGTTTTGTCACGGTTGACAGGCATACGGAAGACATGATTGAGTTATTTGGCGAAGTGCCGGATTTTGAAAATGAGACGCCGGAACAAAGACAGTCGATTTTGTTGTCGCTTTATCGGGGATCTTTAAAGCGGCAATATGGTGGGCGAACAGCCTATGTGCCTGTAGAAAAGCCAGGGCATGAGCGTGTGCTGTATTATCTGGTGTATTTAACCCGGCATCCGAAAGGTATTGATGTCTTCAAGACTGAAGCAGAAAAGATGGAGATTACCCAGCGCGTTTTGCAGCAGGAATATAAATTGCGACAGCAAATAGAGCGATCCGGCACCGGTGATTTATTTGGTGGTGAAGCTGAAATACCATTAAAAGATACTGAATATTCTGATAACAGGATGATGGCAAAAGCATACCTTTTGGGCCATTTGTCTGAAGAGCCAACTTTAATTGATCTGGAAAAATGGGCGGATTTTCTTGAGGAATCCGACCTGTATCCTGGCGACCTGCAGATGGCCATGAAGGAACTGGTTAAAGAAGGTCGTGTAAAGAATGTCGATGAAGATGTGAGTAAGCGTTACAAATATGTAATTAAGCCGGACTGGTCGGCCAAGAGTGAACGTTGGGTAGTGATTTAGTTTCTGAGTGCATCGGAAATCGTTAACAAAATCCGGGGCATGCCCACGCTGGAACACCCTCCGATAGGGTGGGGTTGATTACCCGGCGCGTGCTCAGGTTGAGGAAATCCACCCTGCGCTGCACCAAATTTGTGTATTTCATGGGTATCGATCTGACTTTGGGTTAGAATGAGTCTCCATGATTCATGGAATCGTTCGGCCGCGCTCCGACCTCTTAAACGCCAGCATCTTGAATAATAGCCGCCGTACGAGCGCTGTTTTCGATCGATGTTCACCCGCCAGCCGATACCGGTACAGACTGGCCGGGCAGGCCCTTATTGCCCTGATGTTCCTGGCGTCGGCGTCGGCGCCCGGCGCACTCCTCGCAGCACCCCGCATCGACGCCGATACCGCCATTGCCACGGCCGGCTATTATGTACTGCGCTGGAGCGCGGCAACCACCGACGTCGAAGTCGCCGAGTTCGCCAGTTCTGACGTCGGGGATCCGGACACCATTTATCAAGGTCCTGACCGCGCCACGCTCATTTCCGGGCAACCCGACGGCACGCGCATCTACCGGGTACGCGAAATCGGCACCGCTGGACCCTCTGCCTGGAGTGAACCGGTCAGCGTGACCGTCGCCCATCACCCGCTCAGCCGTGCCCTGACGTTTTTCGGCATCGGCGCCGTGGTATTTCTCGCCACACTCACGCTCATTGTCCGTGGCGCCCGGCGGGCATGACCGCGATGAAAGACTGTTACGCACGGGTGTTCACCGCCGCTGAAGCCATCGACGCACTGCGCGAAGTGATCGACGCGTGAATGCTGTGAACAGCGCCATTCTCGACGCCGATATCGGCTGGGCCATTCTGGCAGGCTTCTCCGTGCTGTGGGTATTCCTGGGCTGGTACTGGGGCCGCAACGCCGGGCAACTCGACGAATATGTCCTCGCCGGGCGCCGCGTCGGCCTGGCCCTGGGCACGGCAACCGCAATGGCTACCTGGGTGACGAGCAACACCACCATGGCGGCGCCGCAGCTGGCGTTTCAGATCGGCGTCTGGGGCATGCTGGGCTACTCGCTGGGCTCGGTCGGCCTGTTGATGTTCGCGCCGCTGGCGACCCGCATTCGCAGGCTCATGCCCAATGGCTACACCAGCGGCGACTTCGTGCGCATCCGTTACGGTCACACCGCGTGGCGGGTATTTCTCGCCATCTCGCTGTTCTACAGCCTCGGCTGGTTGGTCAGCATGGGTATGGCGGGCGGCATTCTGATCAACGCCCTGACCGGTATTCCTTACCACTACGGTATGACCGTGATTCTCGGCATCTGCGTCGGCTACACGCTGCTCGGCGGTTTCCGGGCGGTCATCGGGACGGATTTCATTCAGGCCCTGCTGATCCTGGTCGGCCTGATCGTCATCGCTGTCCTCGCCATTCAGAACGTCGGCTTCGCAAGCATCCACGCCGCGGTGCTTGCCGAACGGCCGGAGCTGCTCAATCTGCTGATGCCCGCCGCCATCATGTTCCTGTTCAACAATCTGTTGTTCGGCGTCGGCGAAATTTTTCACTCTAACGTGTGGTGGAGCCGGGCGTTCTCGTTCCGCGAAGGCGTGGGCTTCAAGGCCTATACGCTGGCCGGCCTGTTGTGGGCGCCCATCCCGGTGGTCGCCGGCTTTGTCGCACTGGCGGTCCCCGCGCTGAACCTGAATGTGCCCGCCGCCGACATGGTCGGCCCCATGGTCACAGCCAGGCTGCTGGGTACCACCGGGGCGGTGGTCGTGTTGATCATGGTGTTCTCGGCGCTGTCTTCGAGCCTCGATTCGCTGTTGGCCGCCACCAGTATTCTCATCGTTGAAGACATTTACCGGCGCCACCTGAAACCGCACGCCAGCGCCGACGAAATGCGCCGCGCGGCCGCCTGGATCATCATCGGCCTGGGTGTGTTGACCTGGATGCTGTGCGCGCCGCGGCTGACGACGCTGGCCGAACTGCTCTATTTCACCGGGGCCTTTGTCGCCAGCACCATCTGGCCGATCGCGGCGGGGTTGTTCTGGCAACGCACCAACGCCGAGGCCGCGGTGGCCGGTATGGTGCTGGGCAGCGCGGCGGGCCTGTACAGCTACTTCGCCATCGGCTTTTACGTCGCGGCGCTGGTCGGCGCCGCCGTATCCATGACCTGCGTGGTGCTCGGCACCTGGCTCGCGCCGCGCGAGTTCGACTGGAACCTGCTCACGGAAGAACACCCCGTGCACAAAGGTGTAGCGCCATGACTATTTCGCTAACGGCATTTTCCATCCTGGTAACGATGGCTCTGGCAGTCACCACGGCCGCGCCCGTGTTGCTCATTGCTCTGCTTATCCGCGACTGGAAAAGGAAACGACTATGGTAAACAAGCTAAGTCAGAAACTGCTGGATCCGCTCGTGGAGCAGCCGCTCGACGTCCAGGGATTCGAGCAACCGCGCGCCCTGCTGAACAGGATTCCGGAAGACCTGACACCGCTGCTGGATCTGGTGCAGCGCCCGGTGGTTTCGGCGACCCAGTTCACCCGCCAGCAGTTGCTGCAGCTGGCCAGGCTCGCTTCCCGCTACGAAACCCAGCCACAGCTGACCGTACGCCCGTTGACCGGAAAGATCATGATCAGCGCCTTTTACGAACCCAGTACGCGTACGCGGCTGTCGTTCGAAAGCGCCTGGCACCGCCTAGGTGGCGACATCATGTCCATCACCGACCCGGCTTCCACCGGCATCGCCAAGGGCGAGTCGCTGCACGACATCGGCGAAATGCTCAACCACTACGGTGACATGGTGGTGTTGCGCGAGAGCAATGAAAACGCGGTGTACGAAATGCTCGAATCGCTGCGCATCCCCATTGTCAATGGCGGCAACGGCACCGACGAACACCCGACACAGGCGATGGCGGATATCTACACGCTGCTGAAATGGCGGCCGGCGCTGTGCGACCCGGAGATCGATGCCGGGGAACGCACACGTCTGGCCATCATCGGTGTACCGGGACAAATGCGCACCGTGCGCAGCCTGCTCATACTCATGAGCCAGTTCGCGTCCGCCTTCGAGGAAGTCGTCATCATTACCGACGAGACAGCACCGTTCGCCGAAGGGCAACGCGAAGAACTGGAAAAGGCCGGGTTGCGCTTCCGCGTGACCAGCGACATGAACGCCGAGCTGCCGACCCTGGACGTGGTGTACATCAATACCATTGCCTGGGTCGGCGACGACTACAAGGAACTCGGCACCCGCTACCGCCTGGATGCCTCTTCGCCCCTGAAACCCGGCGCAGTCATTCTGCACCCGCTGGCGCGCGGCAGCGAACTGGCGCGCGAACTCGACGCCACGCCGCACAACTGGTATTTCGCGCAGGCGCGCGGCGCGGTCTTCATGCGCATGGCGCTGCTGTCGACGATTCTCAAGACTTTTGCCTGATCACGGAGATCCTTATTCATCATGTGTGGTATTGCCGGATTCCTGTACGCTGACCGAGATAAGCCGGTCGACCCCGAGACCCTGGTGGCAATGGCCGCCATTCAGTATCACCGTGGTCCCGACGGTTTTGGCTGGCGCAGCATGGACGGTGTGGGCTTCAGCCACGCACGGCTGTCGATCATCGATCTCGACGAAAACCGTGGCCGGCAACCGTTCGAGACCACCGACGGCCGCCTGATGCTGACCAAGAACGGTGAGCTGTATGACTATCAGCGCATCCGCGCCGACCTGACCGCTACCGGCGCCCGCTTTCAGACCAAGAGCGACTCCGAGATCATCCTGCATCTGTATCCGCGCCACGGCCTCGACGGAACCCTGCCGCACCTGCGGGGCGAGTTCGCCTTCGCCCTGTTCGACAAGGACGAAGACCGCCTGATGCTGGTGCGCGACCGGTTCGGCATCAAGCCGCTGTACTGGACAGAGGTCAACGGCACGCTGGTGTTCGGCTCGGAACTCAAGGTGCTGTTTGCGCACCCCGAGGTGCCGCGCAAGTTCGCCCCGGCGGGCGTGTACCACCAGCTGATGCAGACCATGGTGCCGGGCACCACAGCCTTTGAAGGCATTCACCAGGTGCGCCCGGGTTACGTGCTGGACGTGCGTCGCCGCAACGGCCGCCTGCAGATCGAAGAGCGCAAGTACTGGGACATGACATTCCCGCTGGAGGCTGAGCACCCCGTCAGCTATTCGGAACAGGAGTATGTCGAAGGCGTACGTGCCCAGCTGCTGGAGGCCGTGCAACACCGGCTCACGGCCGACGTGCCCGTGGGCAGCTACCTGTCCGGCGGCATCGATTCCTGCGCCATCCTCGGCCTGGCCGCGGCCGCCCGCCAGGAACCGGTAAAAGCGTTCACCATCGGCTTCGACAACAAGGACTACGACGAGTCGGCGATTGCCACCGAGATGGCGCAGGCCACCGGCGCCGACCAGGATATCCTGCGGCTCGACGCCGGCCACCTGTACGACCATTTCGAGGAAACGTTGTGGCACACCGAGCGCACCATCTACAACACGCTGGGTGTAGCCAAGTTCCTGATGAGCCGCCATGTGCGCGAGGTCAACTACAAGGTGGTGCTCACCGGCGAAGGCTCCGACGAACTGTTCGGCGGTTACCCGGCGTTTCGTCGCGACATGTTTCTACACGGACTCGACCACCTGCAGCCGCAGGAGCGGTGTGAATGGGAAGCACTGCTCGCCGAGAGCAACAAGCTGTTCAAGGGCGCCATGCTGGCAGAGAACGCTGTCGACAATGCCGCGCTAACAGCCAAGGTCGGCTTCACGCCTTCCTGCCTGCAACCCTGGCTGGCGTCGGCGCAACACGTGCCGGCACTGCTGAACGAGGAACTCAGGCGCGAACTCGGCGACTACGATCCGGGCGCGGCAATCGCCGACCAGTTCGACAGCGATATGCTCGCCGACCGCCACCCCCTGGACAAGGCCCAGTACGTCTGGATCAAGACCATGCTGGAAGGCCAGATCCTGACCTGGGGCGGCGACCGTGTCGACATGGCCAATTCCATGGAGGCACGCCCGCCGTTTCTCGATCACCACCTGGCTGCCTATGCCGCCACGGTGCCGCCATCCATGCGCATTCATGGACGCACGGAAAAATACGTGTTGCGGGAAGCCATGAAGGGCCTGCTACCCGAAGTGTTGTACAAACGTGAGAAATTTGCCTTTATGGCGCCCCCCGCACACACGGATCCCAAAAAATGGGCGGCCGTGCAAGACCTGGCCGCCCGCCATCTCAGCCCGTCAGCAATCGCTGACGCCGGCGTTTTGAGCCATGCCGGCGTGACGGCATTGCTTGAGCTGCACGAGGCGCCCGAAACGGGAACCGCAACCCAGGTACAGCTCGATGCCAGCATCAATCACCTGCTCGGTGTGCAGATACTGCATCAACACTTTATTGCCGCAGACATACCACGGCAGGCAAGGGAAACCGCCAGCCGGCTTGGCTGGCGCGCGTGAGACGGGAGAAGTGATATGATAGAAGTCCCCGGGATACACAAAAGTCTGCGATTTCCAGCCATCTATACATGAACTGAGTATGCACGCCACACTGCCGTTACTTGAAAACACGACCTTTCCAACGCTCCGACGCAGCGCGCTGACCACCTTGCAGGTCAATCTGGGTTACCGTTGTAACCAGAGTTGCCTGCATTGTCACGTCAATGCGGGTCCGACGCGCAAGGAGCAGATGAGCCGTTCGAACATCGATTCGGTCATGCAGTTTCTGCAACGCTCCGGTGTGTGTCATCTGGATCTGACCGGCGGTGCGCCGGAGATGAACCCCGATTTTTGCTATCTGGTTGAGCGCGCGGTACAAGCGGGCGTTGATGTCACGGACCGCTGTAATCTCACCATACTCCTGGAGCCGGGTTTCGAGGACCTCGCCGGGTTTCTGGCGAAGCACCGCGTCGAGATTGTTGCTTCACTGCCCTGTTACCTGGAGGAAAACGTCGACGGTCAGCGCGGTGAGGGTGTGTTTGCCAAAAGTATTTCGGCGTTGCGTCGCCTCAATGAACTGGGCTATGGGCAGCCGGATACGGGCCTGGCGCTGAACCTGATGTACAACCCGACCGGCCCTTCGCTGCCGCCGTCGCAGCAGCAGTTGGAAGCGGACTACCGGGAGGCATTGCGTAGCGGCTTTGGCGTCGAGTTCACCAACCTGTTCGTGCTGGCCAACATGCCAATTCAGCGTTTTGGCAGTACGCTGGTGTCGAAAGGGCAGTTCGACTCATACATGGGGTTGTTAAAGAATGCGCACCAGCCCGGCAACCTGGAAACGGTCATGTGCCGGTCATTGATCAGCATCGACTGGCAGGGTTATGTGCACGACTGCGATTTCAACCAGATGCTGGGGCTGAGGTGGCAGGGCGCTACGGGTTTGCCCTTGCATATTGCGGATCTGTCAGTCGAGGCTATCGAGGGCAGAGAGATTGCGGTGGCGGATCACTGCTTTGGCTGCACGGCCGGGCAGGGTAGCAGTTGCGGCGGGGCCATCGGCGGGGAATAGTGCCGGTTCACCACCACAGACGAACCCGCGACGCGTCCATGGTGTGCCGGCTGATTTCTGGTATGTTTCGCGTATGTCTGTGATAGGTCAACCCGGAAGTGGAGTAGGACGGCTTGCCGTCGTCGACGCCATGCGCGGCGTTGCGATCGTGCTGATGGTGGCTTTTCACTTCTGTTTCGACCTTGCCCACTTCGGCTTTGCCGGCTTCGATTTTTACAACGATGCCTTCTGGCTGAATTTCCGCACCGTGATTCTGAGCCTGTTCCTGCTGCTGGTGGGGGTGAGTCTGGTACTCGCGACACAGCGCGGTGTCAACGCTCGCCGCTTCGCGCAACGCCTGCTACGTGTTGGCGGCAGCGCGGCACTGGTCAGTGTGGGGACCTGGTGGATGTTCGCTGACCGGTTTGTGTTTTTTGGCGTACTGCACTTTATTACCCTGGCCAGTGTGCTGGGGCTGTTGTTTGTCCGCAAGCCGGTTGTTGCAGTGGTGCTGGCCGTCGCGTTGCTGATCATTGGTAACGGTTTGCAGCTGCCGTGGTTCGATCAGCCGGGCTGGCGCTGGATTGGCATGATGACGCACAAGCCGGCGACCGAGGACTACGTGCCGCTGCTGCCGTGGTTCGGTGTTGTGCTGGCCGGGATCTTCGTGGGTGATATTCTGTCACGTCGCGGCCGTTTGCAGGCAATGAACGGTGTGCTGCCAGCCGGCCACCCGCTGGTCAGGGGGCTGGCGTTCTCGGGTAGACACAGCCTGCTGATCTACCTGTTGCACCAGCCGGTGCTGTTCGGCCTGTTCAGCGCCTACCTGGCGGTGGCCGGCCGCTAAGCTACTTCTTCCCGTACTCGTCCAGCACGGTCCGCACCGCACGATCCATCAGCGGGGCGGCGTTCAACAGTCGTGCCCGGGCGCTGCGCAACAGGTGGGCAAGTTCCTCGACGGTATAGTTGCCGGCTTTCAGACCCTTGCGGTCGGTAAACAGGCAGGTACCGGTGATCGGGCTGACCCAGCTGAGTTTGGCGCGCAGGCGTTGACCGTCGTTGCCACGGAATTCCATCCAGGTACCGGGTTTTAGCTGGCGCGCGCGGGCGGTGAAGGCGTCGTCGATGGCGCGCCGGCTTTCAGCGGCGGCGGGTTCCGCCGCGGTTGCGGTGTTGGTTCTGGTCGCTTTCGTTTCCGATGAGGCAGGTTTGCCTGCTTCGGCTTCCTGTGTTTCACCTGCGTTGTCGGTTTCGGTCACGTTGATTGCAGTTCTTCCGTGTGCGCGCACCAGTTTGGCAATGAAGTCGTCGCGTTCGGCGGGCGGGATCGACAACCGTTCCATGCCCAGGCGCAGTTTTTCCAGCAGGCGCGGCTGCATGGCCACCAGGCGCTGGCGGTCGGCCGGGCTGGTTTTGGGCTTTACGCTCCAGATCAATTCGTCCATGGTTTGCACGGCCTGGGTCCATTCGTCACTGTCCTTGCCGTTGCGGGCACAGCAGATGAACAGCAGGTTCTTCCAGTGGGTTGCCACGAAATCACGTACGAAGTCCAGGTTAAGTTCCTCGCCGATGCGGGGTTGTATCTCTTCCATCGTCGTGGATTCGGCGATCGCCAGGCGCTCCTTGCCTTCCATGACCTTTGCGGAGCGCTCGGCGCGTATTTCCGCCTGCTCTTCTTCATGATCCAGGAATGCGTTGAAATCGTTCAGCAACCTGTCGAACAGCCCCAGATCGTCTTCGAACTCGTCGAGGACGGTCTGAACAATGGACTCGATCTTGACGAAGAGAGGGTCATCTGCGCCCTGCGATTCGTCCCAGCCGACAGCGGTCGAGGCCAGCCGGTTCAGAAGTTGTCGCGCCGGATGTGATTTGCGCGAAAAGAAGTTGTTGTCCAGCAGCGCGACCTTGAGCAGCGGAATCTGCAGACGCCCGATAAGGGCGCGCATGGCGTCCGGAATGTTCCTGTCTTCGAGGATATAGTCGAACAGCATGGCGACAATATCGAGCGTCATGCCACCGGAATCACCAAGATTGCGGATGACGCTGGTGTTGCGCATGGTGCGCAGGATGTTGACGTTTCCTGTTTGCACCCCGGAGGTGTCGAATACGCGAATATCCGCCGG
Organism: uncultured Thiohalobacter sp.; assembly: GCA_964433205.1. Lineage (GTDB taxonomy): Bacteria > Pseudomonadota > Gammaproteobacteria > DSM-19610 > DSM-19610 > Thiogranum. The sequence goes on from CAYSRA010000035.1 coordinate 10,989, forward strand.
CAGTCCGCTGCCGCCGTAGGAGGCGTCGCCGCCGTGCTGAAGAAAGGTCAGGGCGTTGATCGACGGCTGCACGTACTGTACGTAGCCCTGGCTCTGCATGCCCCCCGCGACAGGGCTCCCCGGGAAACCGCCGTCCAACTCTCCGCCGGCACTGCCCGCGGCGCTATCGGCGAGATTATCGCCGGCCTGTCCGGCCTGCCCCGGCACCGGCCGGTGCCCGGACGACTTGCGTATCGTGGTGCGTATTTCCGGCATGACATCCATCTTGATGAGTTGCTGGTTGAGCTCGCGATACAGGGCGTCGATGTGCGCCCCCACGTGGTTGTCAAACAGCTTGAAAATGACCAGGCGGATTTCCAGGCCGGTTTCGATACGGTCCGCGGCCTGGCGGAAGGCATTGCAGATGGCTTCGGGGCCGAGCGGGTTCTCGAAGCGCTCCAGGTCCAGGTCGCCAATCAGGAAACCGATGCGTTTGTCCAGCGCATACAGTGACTGCACACAGTGACTGCGGATCTTGTTGATCATGTTGGAAACGGCAAGATCTTCTTCCAGGTCGTTCTTGTCAATCAGTCCCAGGTCGGATTCGCCTTCAAAGTTGAGACCTGACGAGCCGTGTTCGGATGACTGGCGCGGGATGCCGCGGTCGAAGTGACTTTTGAACTGCGCAATGAAATCGCTTTCGATATCCTTGCGGATGATGCGCAGTTCCCGCATGGCGTCGAAGTACTGGGTCTGTATCATGTTGCTTTCGGCTTTCTCGGCGCGTGAGAAAAGCGCGTCGTCGACGCTGTCCATCATGGTTTCAATGTGTTTTTCCAGCGCCGTGGTGGCCAGTTCCCGAACCGCCCGCAGGGCTTTTGTGCCGGGACCAGAGCCAATGCTGCGACGTATTTGGCCGTAGTCTTCAAGGCTAACTACATTTTTCTTGATTGACTCAGACATGATGATACCCGCTGCTTTGATGTTCCGGTTTGTATAACGACTGGAACAGATAAATATCATGCCCGGCGTTCTGAATATGTGAGCGATTCGGCAAAAATAGTCTCCCGCAGGGCCTCCAGTTTTTTCTGCCTGCGTCGTTAGTTATAGAAACGAAAGCCATTGGTGTGTCCATGAGCAGCCAGAACACGATTGCCAGCAAACAAACCGCACAGGAATCGCTTGTCAGCCTTCTCGATGATGTGGAAGGACTGGTGTCACCACCCGACGTGTGTATGCGGTTGTTTGAACTGATTCATTCGCCGTCGACCAGTGCAGTTGATATCGCCAATGTGGTCTCGGTGGACCCCAATCTCACCACCCGCTTACTCAGGATGGCGAACAGCGCCTTTTACCGTTTTCGTCGCAAGATCGACACCGTAAGCCGCGCCATCACGGTGATTGGTACCACCGAGTTGTACCAGCTGGTGTTGTCGATATCGGCGGTGAAGTCGTTTACCGGTATTCCCAACGATCTGGTGAAGATGGAAACCTTCTGGAAGCACAGCGTCTATACCGGGTTGCTGGCGCGCGCGCTTGCCGAACGTGCCAGTATTCTGCACCCGGAGCGTCTGTTCGTCGCCGGCCTGATGCACGATATCGGCAGCCTGGTTCTGTATCACCAGCGTCCCGAGGCAATGCGCGACCTGCTGCTGGTGGCGGACGGCGACGAGGAGGTGTTGTACCAGGCGGAAATCGAGCGTTTCAGTTTCAGTCACGCCGATGTCGCTGCACATCTGATGGACGTATGGCAGTTGCCCGACGAACTGGTGGTCTCTATCAAGTGCCACCATCAGCCGGAGCGGGCGGAGATGGCAAAAGTGGAGTCCTACATTCTGTTTCTCGCCAACCACCTGGTGAACGAGTCGGAGCAGGGCAACTTCATGGGTTCGCCGCGTGCGGACATCCGCGTGTCCGGGACCATGCTGGAGGTTGTCGGCCTGAGCGAGGATGAATTGTTTTTTGCCTTCGAGGAAGCCGCCGAACAGTTCCCATCGACACTGGAATCCCTGGTCTAGCGGGAAACTCCCGTGTCGGGTGGGGCCGCGAGTTGCGCATTGACGGCGCGGATGCGGCGAATCCAGGGTTGGTTGCGACGCAACGGCTCGGGTAATGCCGGGATCGCCTGCTGCGCGGCAGCACTGTCCGCGAAAATCCCGTAAAGCAGCATGTAGCGCCGTCGGCCGTCCTTGTTGTAGGCGCAGATCGCGTGCGGGTCCAGCGGTTGCGCGGCGAGGATTTCCTCGGCATCTGCGCGTACGGTGGACGACATCAGTTGCAGGGTATAGTTGCGCGGGGGTTGCTGAGACAGCCAGTCTGCGCATGAGTCGGTGGTTGCTGTGGCTGCCGTCGGGGCGGCGGGGCGAGGTGTCGCGCTGCTGGCGTCGAGTCGCTTCAGCGCCTGCACGGCAGGATAGTGGCCGTTGTCGGCGGACTGCCGGAAAAGACGACGGGCTTCTGCCTCGTTCCTGTCAACGCCGGCGCCATCGAGATAGGCCTGGGCGAGGTTGAACTGGGCGGCGGCAAACCCCTGTTTGGCAGCCTTGCGCCACCACATGACCGCCCGCTTCTCATTCCGGCGTACGCCCTCGCCTCGTTTGTAGGCGTTGCCAAGGTTGTATTGCGCGGGCAGGTACCCCTGTTCCGCCGCACGCAGAAACCAGTAGCTGGATTCCACCCGGTCGACCGGTACCCCGATGCCCCCGTAGTAGAGTGTGCCCACCGCAAATTGGGCTTCGGCGTCACCGCGTTCCGCGAGCGGGCGCCACATCGTCAGCGCTGCGGCGATGTCGCCGTTCAGATAGGCCTCCTGGCCGGCCTCGAACATCGGGCTGCCGGCGCTGCACGGGGGCTGGTAGCCCAGCAGTACCCAGATCAGCAGGTGAGGCCACCCCGCGATCCGCCTTGTCAAACCTAATCGATTGATCATTAGTCAAAAAATCACTCTAGCCAGCGCCATTTTTGCCGTTAATGTGGTCACAGGTGGAGCAAATTAACCCCTTCAGGATGCTTGATCAACAGGTTATGGAAGAAACCGTTGCAGAACTCTCGGTGCGGCCGACCGATTTGCCGGCGCCGCCCAAGGATGCCATTCGCATTGTGCAGGCCTGTTCGCGCCCCGGTGTGGACAGCCGCGACCTGGCGGGGCTGGTCGCCAATGACCCGGTGTTGACCGCCGAGTTGCTGCGCATTTCCAATTCCGCCTACTTTGGCCTGGTTAGTCAGGTGAAATCGGTGAGTCGCGCGGTCACGGTACTCGGCAACCGTGCGCTGCGAAATCTGGTGCTGTGCATCTCGATGCGCGATGCACTGCGTTCCGACGCCATCCCCGGCTTTAATATCGACGTCTACTGGGAAGACGCGCTGCGGCGCGCGGTCAGCGCCCGCATGCTCGCGCAACTGGCGCGCCTCGATCCCGAGGAATGTTTTACCGCCGGCCTGTTGCAGGATTTCGGGTTGCTGGTGCTGTTGTACCTGAACCCCGGGCAGGTGGAACACTGGGAGCGGTTGGCGGCGTCCACCCCCGACGATCGCCGCGACATTGAAATCGACCTGTTCCACTCGACCCACGACGAGGTCGGCCTGACACTGGCCAGGAGCTGGGACCTGCCGCCGGACCTCGCCGTGGCCATGGGCTACCATCATGACGGCCCGCCCGAAGATACCGACCATGCCATGAAACAGTTGTGTACGGTGGCAACCTGCGCCGACTGGATGGCATCGGTCTATCGTTCCGCGGACAAACGTACCGCAATCCAGCAGGTTCGCAGCCTGCTGGCCGAACATTTCGACGCCAGTGCCGAACACAGTGACTACCTGTTGCAACAGGTCGCCGAGTCGGTGGCGGAAGCCGCGACGGCCATGGGCATGCGGGTTGGCGAGCAGGTGACGTTCGATATGGTGCTGCGCGAGGCCAACCTGCGCCTCGCCGAGGAGAACCTCAGTTACCAGGAACTGACCTGGCGCCTGGAACAGGCGCTGGGTGAGCGTGACCGCTACGCCGCCGAACTGCACCGGGAACTGGAACTGGCGCGGGAAGTCCAGCAGAGCCTGTTGCCGGACGAGTCGGTTCAACTGCCCGGCGTCACCGGCCTGAACCTGTCGGCCAAAGCGGTGTCGGGTGATTTTTTTGATTATTTCCGCATCGGTGAACAGAAGCTGGCGTTCTGTCTCGCCGATGTCTCGGGCAAGGGCATGAATGCGGCGCTGTTGATGGCCAAGACCGCGAGCCTGTTCCGTTGTCTCGGCAAGGGTATTCACGACCCGGGCAAGTTGCTGGCGATGATCAACCGCGAGATTTTCGAGACCTCGGTGCGCGGCATGTTTGTCACCATGCTGGCGGGGGTGGTGGACCAGGCCAGCGGCGAGGTGACACTGGCCAGCGCCGGGCACCTGCCGGCGCTGCACATGGGGTGCGCCGCGCTGGTCGGCGAGTACCCGGCCAAGGCGCCGCCGCTGGGTATCAGTCCTGACAGTGTTTTCCCCAACGACTCTTTCGATCTGCTGGGCGGTTGTCTATACCTGTATACGGACGGCCTGCTGGAGGCGCGTATCGGCGACGGCGAGCGGCTGGAACACGAAGGGCTGATCCGGGTACTCAAGGAGCACGCCAGTGTGCCGCTGTGCGAACGCCCGCGCGCCATCACAGGCTCCGTGATCGAAGCCGACGGTGTGCTCGAGGATGATTTGACACTGATGATTATCGAAGGAAAGAAGGCACATGGAATGCAATGAACAGCTGGTAGCCGTCAGTTTCTGTTCGCGCGCCAGCAACCTCAGACTGCTGCGCAGCGTGATGCGCGATGCCGCCGAGCTGGCCGGGCTGGACAATGCGCAGACGGACGCCATGGTGCTGGCGGTCAACGAGGCCTGTATGAACATTATCCAGCACGCCTACGGCATGGACCCGGACGGGCGCATCGATGTCAGCCTGTTGCACGAAGGCGGGGCGCTGGTGATCCGCATCCGCGACTACGCGGACACCATCGACGTCGGGCAGGTGCGCTCGCGCGACCTGGACGACATCCGCCCCGGTGGTCTCGGGGTATATCTGATCAACAGCCTGATGGACGAGTGTGGTTTTGTAGAGCCGCCGTCCGACGGCGGCAATCTCTTCCAGATGAAAATATTTGCCAGGGAGCAGGGAGAAGACAATGACATTTCCGGTTGAAGACAGGCAGGGGTTCAGCATCGTCATGCTGAGTGGCGAGATCGATCTGAACAATTCGCCGGATGCGCGCAAGGTGATCCTGAACAGCCTGAAGAAGATGAAACACGTGATGGTTGATCTGTCCAACGTGGACTATATCGACAGTTCCGGCGTCGCCAGCCTGGTGGAAGGGTTCCAGTACGCGCGCACCAACGACCTGGAGTTCGGTCTGATCGGCGTCAGCGAGGCGGCCATGAGCGTATTGCGGCTGGCGCGACTGGACCAGGTATTCAGGATCTACGGCTCACTGGACGAGCGGCTGGAAAATGGCGGCTGAGATCGGTGCAGGTCGCTTTCGCCAGTTGAGCGAGTCGGTTGGCCGGAAATTCGTTTCCGGTGTCGAGGATTTCGGTTACGCGGCGGCGCTGCTGGTCGAGAGCCTGGTGTGGCTGCTGGCCGGTCGCTGGATGCAGCAGCGCGTGCGCGTGAGCGCGATCGTTCAGGAAATGATGACCATCGGTGTGCAGGCTATCCCGGTGGTTTCGATACTGGCGTTCGCCAACGGTGCCATGATGGCCATGCAGGGTATCTACACGCTGCGGGATTTCGGGGCAGAGTCGCAGGTGGTGTCCGGCATCGCCATGTCGGTGACGCGCGAGTTCGGCGTGCTGATCACCGGTATCGTGGTGGCCGGCCGATCGGGTTCTGCGATCGCCGCGCGCATCGGCACCATGCAGATGGCGCAGGAGATCGATGCGCTGCGCGTCATCGGTGTATCACCGGTGCGCTACCTGGTCTCGCCGATCCTGGCGGCCATGCTGGTTATGATGCCGGTGCTGGCTATTCTCTCGGACGCAATGGCGATTCTCGGTGGCGGCGTCGTTTCCGTCGTCGAGCTGCACATGAGCCTGGAGACCTACATTACCCGCGTACTCGCGGCTCTGTCGCCCGGTGATATTTTCCAGGGTCTCACCAAGAGTGTGGTATTCGCCGTGCTGATTACCCTGGTCGCAACCAGTAACGGCTTCAACGCCAGTGGCGGTGCCGAGGGCCTGGGGCGTGCAACGACCCGCTCGGTGGTGCTCTGTATCGCCGCTATCGTGGTGGCGGACATGATTTTCACCTTTTTCCTGAGCCGTTGAGATGACCCTGCCTGCTTCACAGACATCATCCGAACCCGTTATCGAGGTCAAGGACCTGGTGACCTACTACGGCGAGCAGAAAATCCTCGACAAGGTCTCGCTGACCGTGGAAGCGGAAGAGATCATGGTCATCATGGGTGGCAGCGGTTCCGGCAAGTCCACGCTGCTGCGTTACCTGCTCGGCCTGCACCGCGCCGACGCCGGTGAAATCCGTCTGTTTGGAAAAAACATCAACACGCTCGGCAGCCGTGAGTGGATAAAGCTGCGCAGGAAGATCGGCGTGTCGTTTCAGGGTGGCGCGCTGTTCAACTCGATGAATGTTGGCGAGAACGTGCGCATGCCGCTGCGCGAGCATACCGACCTGGACGAAAACACCATGAAGATCATGAGCCGCATGAAGCTCGAAGTGGTGAACCTGGCCGGTTTCGAACACCTGATGCCGGCGCAGCTGTCCGGCGGCATGGTCAAGCGCGCTGCACTCGCGCGCGCCATTGTCATGGACCCCGGTATCCTGTTTTTCGACGAGCCCTCCGCCGGCCTGGACCCGGTGGTGGCGGCGGACCTCGATAACCTGATCCTGCGCATCCGCGACGCCATGAAGGTCACCATGGTAATCGTGACCCATGAACTGGAAAGTGCGTTCAAGATCGCTGACCGTATTACCGTCCTCGACCGCGGGCGCATCCTGATGGTCGGGACCGTGGACGAGGTCCGCAGTTCGGACAACCCGAGAATACGCAACCTGCTGACACGCACATCAGAGGACGAGCCGGTTAATGCAGACGAGTATCTGCAACGCCTTACCGAGGGAGCGAGAAGGATTTGAAACGCGACACCATCAACTACTTTGCCGTCGGCCTGTTCGTGCTTGCCGCGCTCGGTGTGCTGTTCTGGACGCTGTTGCAACTCAGCGCCGGTTCAGGCGCGCGCGATGTCTACTACACGCAATACCATAACGTCGCAGGCCTGTCGGAAGGCACGCTGGTGACCTACGAGGGCTACGTGTTCGGCAAGGTGGCCGACATCGAACCGCTGCGGACCGGGCGGGGCATCAATTACCGTGTTGCGCTGGAGGTCAGCAAGGGCTGGCAGATTCCGACCGACAGCGTCGCGCGTATCTATTCGGAAGGTTTGCTGGCGGATACCGTCGTCAATATTTCCGAAGGAAAGGCCACCGGCTTTATTGAGCCCGGCGGCCTGATCAAGGGGGAGCAGGGTGTCGATCTGTTTGCAGTGATTGGCGAGGTGGCCGGGGACTTCGGCGATCTCAGCGAGCATGCCATACGCCCCCTGATCGAATCGTTGAACCGGACGGTGCAGCAGGTCGGTGGTGTACTGGAGAGCCGCGTGCCAGTCATTCTGACCGACGTTGAACACCTGGTGGGGCGCCTGGACGAGAGCGCGACCCACCTTGCCGATATTCTGGACGACGACGGTACCCACAAGGCGAAGAGCATTCTCACCAATGTCGATCAGGCCTCGCGGGATCTCAGCGAACTGACAGCCGGCCTGACCGAGGTGAAACGCGATGCCCAGACGCTGATGGCGAAGCTGGACGGACTGGTCAGCCAGAGCGGCCCGGACGTACGTCAGGCGGTTGCCGATCTGCGCCATATCCTCGAACAGGTGTCACGTTACAGTGAAGGTATCCTGCTGAACATGGACGATACCAGTCGCAATATGAACGAGTTCAGTCGCCAGATCCGGGACAACCCGGGGCGTCTGCTGGGCGGTTCCGCGCCGCAGGACAAGGGGGTGCAACGTGATCGCTAGAACCGCAATAACGGCCCTTCTGCTGTTGTTACTGGCGGCCTGCTCGACCGGCAAGCCGGTACCGGAGGATCGCTTCTACGAAATCAGTCCGCCGCTGCCGGCAGTATCCCCGACGGTATATCTGAAAGGCGGCATCACTCTCGCCCATATCAGTGCCGATCCGCTGCGTAACGGGCGGGCTATTCTTTACCGGCATGCGAGCCGGCCACTGGAACTTGGTCGTTACCACTACGAGTTCTGGGCGGAGCAGCCGCCGAAAATGGTCCAGGAGGCGCTGCTGGACAGCCTGCGTCATAGCCATATCGCCGACCGGGTTGAATCAGAGGGCCACCGCCCGCATTTTAACTATGAACTCGACGTCAAGGTACGTCGTTTCGAGTCGCTGATCGATGCCGGCCACGCCCGGGCGGACATCGAGCTTCAGGCGACGCTGCGCAAGGGCAGTAATGGCGACCTGCTGTGGACGAAAGTCTATCGTCGGCAGGTCGGCGCGCGCGCGGGTGATATGCACGCGCTGGCGGACGCCATGCAGCAGGGAATGGGACAAATATTCGAAGCAATGATCGAGGATCTGAAAGTAGCGGACGCAGGTGACAATTAGCGCGTGAGCAGGCCTGCGGCTACACTAGAGGTAACATGGTAGCACGAGCGGAAACCACGACGCCGAGCGATGGCCAGGCAGCGGACCTGGCCGCATGGCTGTCGTCGGTCAGTGCCGGGCGGGATGAGTCTGCACAACAGATGATTCGCGCCGCGCTGGAGTGTGCGCAAAAAGCCCACCGTAACCAGACCCGCGCGTCCGGTGAACCCTACCTGGTGCACAGCCTGGCGGTTGCGGAAATCGTCCATCACCTGCAACTCGACCACGAAGCCGTTGCCGCCGCCGTGCTGCACGATGTGGTCGAGGATACCGACGTCACGCTCGACGATCTGCGCGAGCAGTTCGGCGACAAGGTGGCGCACCTGGTCGACGGCGTGACCAAGATGGGGCGCATCAGCGAAATCCGCGAGCCGTTCTCCGAGCAAAAGCATCTCGATGACGATCACGCCGAGAACGTCCGCAAACTGCTGCTGGCGATGGCGGAAGATGTGCGCGTGGTGCTCATCAAGCTGGCGGATCGCCTGCACAACATGCGCACGCTGCGTCACCTCGACGATGAACGGCAAAAACGCATTGCGCGCGAGACGCTGGAAATCTATTCGCCGCTCGCCAACCGGCTGGGTATCTGGCAGGTCAAGTGGGAACTGGAAGACCTGGCACTGCGCTACCTCGACCCCGATGCCTACCACCGCATTGCCGCGCTGCTCGACGGCCGGCGCATCGACCGCGAACGGCATATCGAAATGGTCAAGGAAAGCCTGGTCGAGGAATTCGAGCGCGCCGGTATCCACGCGGACATCGAGGGCAGGCCGAAACACATCTATAGCATCTGGCGCAAGATGCGCCGCAAGAACGTCGATTTTCACCAGATCTTTGATGTTCAGGCCGTGCGCGTGCTGGTCGACACCACGGCGGAGTGCTACACGGTACTGGGTATTGTGCACGGCCTGTGGCGGCATGTGCCGCACGAGTTTGACGACTACATCGCCAACCCCAAGGCAAACAACTACCGGTCGTTGCACACGGCGGTGATCGGGCCGGAAGGCAAGCCGGTCGAGGTGCAGATTCGTACCCGCGAAATGCATGAACACGCGGAGCTTGGTATCGCGGCGCACTGGCGCTACAAGGAAGGCTCGCGCTACGACGAAGGTTTCGAGAAAAAGATCGCCTGGCTGCGCCAGTTGCTGGAATGGAAGGACGAGGAGCCTTCCGCGCTGGAGTTTGTCGACCGTTTCAAGTCGGAGTCTGTCGAGGAGCGCGTCTACGCGCTGACCCCGCAGGGCGAGGTGATCGACCTGCCGGCGGGCGCAACGGTGCTGGACTTCGCCTACCACATTCATACCGACGTCGGTCACCGTTGCCGTGGCGTAAAGGTCAACGGCCGCATCGTGCCGCTCAACTATGTGCTCAAGAGCGGCGAGCAGGTGGAAGTGTTGACCGGGCGGCAGGCACACCCGAGCCGCGACTGGCTGAACCCGCACCTGGGTTACCTCAAGACTTCGCGGGCGCGTGCCAAGGTGCGCCACTGGATCAAGTTGCAGGACCGCGAGATCAACATCGTGGCCGGCCGCACAGCGCTGGAGCGGGAACTGCACCGGCTGGGCCTGTCCGGACAGCGCCTGGAAGAGGTCGCCGTACGGCTCAACTTTAACGACGTCGATGGCCTGATGGCTGCGCTGGGCCGGGGTGACCTGCCTTACGGCCACGTGGTCAGCGCCCTGATCGATCTGGAACGCACCGAGGACGAACCGCCCACGCTGCCCACCCTGGGCAAGCGCAGCGACCGGTCGGCGCCGGGCGGATTCCGCATCCTTGGCGTCGGTAACCTGCTCACCACCACGGCGCGCTGTTGTAACCCGGTGCCCAATGATTCGATCGTGGGTTACATCACCCGCGGACGCGGTGTGACCATACACCGCAGCGATTGCTCCAACGTGTTGCGCCTGAAAGAAGAAGACCGCGACCGGCTCATCGACGTCGAATGGGGCGTGTTGCCCGACCGTGTGTTTCCGGTGGATATCCGCATCCAGGCCTACGACCGCCCGGGCCTGCTGCGCGACGTGACGGCCGTGCTCGCCAACGACAAGATCAATGTTACCGGCGTGAACACCAGCACCGACAGCAAGGCGATGATCGCGCGCATGGATCTGCACGTCGAGGTCACCGATATCAGCCAGCTCAGTCGCGTGCTCAGCCGCATCGGGCAGTTGCCCAATATCATCGAGGTGCGGCGCAAGACCTGAATCGCCGGCTTCCTTGCGGTTTGTTCGTCAAGCGGCTGTTCTTCAACCGGTGCACAGGGACAGGCCACGGGTTGGTCGCAACGATCCATGTCCATGTGGTAGCGGTAAGAAATACAAGAAATGTTGTTTGCAATAGCTTGCAGGTGGTGGGTAAAAGCTTGAAAAGACCCATAATGGGGCCTATAGTACCCAAATTGGGTCCTTCCATGGGGTGTTGGTGCTATGCCAGCGACTACGATCGGTGATGCCTTATTCACCAAGACACAGCAGCGCGTGTTGGGATTGCTTTATGGCAAACCGGAGCAGAGTTTTTATACCAACGAGATCGTGCGACTGGCTGATATGGGGCGCGGTACCATTCGCCGTGAGTTAGAGCGACTGGTATCAGCCGGTTTGCTGGTCGTCACCCGGGAGGGTAACCAACGCCATTACAGAGCAAACCCCGAGAATCCCGTTTATCAGGAGTTGTTGGCAATTGTCAGAAAGACGTTTGGTATTGTGGATGTGATCCACGCTGAACTGGAGCCAGTATATGAGCAGATAGACCTGGCCTTTATTTATGGGTCAATCGCCAGGGGTGAGGACACTGCGAGTAGTGATATCGATTTGTTGGTAGTAACAGATTCTTTAACGTATGCGGATTTGATGACTGTTCTTGCTGATGCCGAAAAATCGCTTGGCAGACCGATTAATCCATCGATTTATACAGCTGAACAGATCAAAAACAAGTTGAAACAGAAAAATTCATTTTTAACCCGGCTGATGGAACAGCCAAAACTATGGGTGAAGGGAGGCGAAGATGACATTGGAGCATTTAGACAATCTGGTAAAAATTAAGCAGCTAAAAACAGAACCGCCTGACCAGAACGAGTTTGACGGCTTGTTCAACTCCGCAAAGCATCGATTACAGGATTCCCGACTTGATGGCCTGTCAGAGGATAGTCAGTTTGCTTTGGCTTATGGCGCGGCGCATGCATTGGCATTGGCTGCAATGCGCTGGCATGGTTACCGCTCTGACAACCGCTATTTAGTATTCCAGTGCTTGCAACATACGGTGGAGTTGGAAAATGTGAAATGGCGTGTGCTCGATAAATGTCACAAGCAACGTAATTTGGCTGAATATGAGGGTCATTTGGAAATTACGCCACAGTTACTTAAGGAGTTAATTATGGTGACTGAAGAAGTTCTGGAATTGGTTGAGGCATTGGGCCCGGTAAAGCAGGTCTGAGAAATATGAGCGCACCGGATGGCGATGATCTGGAACTGCAATACCGCCACACCCTGGAAAACCCTGGAAAACCCGGGCAAACAGGGTGGCATGCTGGGCACTATCTTCTGCAAGGCGCAAAACAGGATCCTGGACTCCGCGCCCGTTAATCCAGGCGACGGTGGGGGAGTTCCGGACTGTGTGATTTTGGCGTCCCGGAGAGGAGTCGAACCTCCGACCTAGCGCTTAGGAGGCGCTT
>CAYSRA010000036.1:0-23148 GCA_964433205.1 uncultured Thiohalobacter sp.
AAATCGTTACCGACTTCGCCTCGGCGCACACACTGCGCGACTACCCGGGCGCCTGTGCCCGCATGCACGGGCACAACTGGAAGGTGGAAGCGGAAGTCCGCGCCCGCGCGCTGGACGACATCGGCATGGGCGTGGACTTCAGGGTAATCAAGCAGGCCACCCGCGACATCGCAGCAAAACTGGACCACCGCTACCTGAACGAACTGGAACCCTTTACCGGGATCAACCCGACAGCCGAAAACATTGCCGCCTATTTCTACCGGGAATTGTCGACACAGTTGAACGACGATCGCATCCGCGTTCACGCTGTCACACTTTGGGAAACCGAACGCGCCTGCGTGCGTTACGCTGAGGACGAATCATGAACAAATCAACGGCCGCCACAATCGACAATTCCATCGCCGATGTGCAGAACAGCGCCGACACCCGGCACATTGCCATCGACAAGGTCGGCATCAAGGACATCCGCCACCCGGTACGCGTGAAAGATCGCAGCGTGGGCGAACAGCACACCATCGCCAACTTCAACATGTACGTCAATCTGCCCCATAACTTCAAGGGCACACACATGTCGCGTTTCGTGGAGATACTCAACCTGCACGAACGCGAAATCGGTGTCGAATCGTTCAAGGAAATGCTCGGCGAAATGACCGAACGCCTGGAAGCGGAAGCCGGCCATATCGAGATGACCTTCCACTACTTCATCAACAAGACCGCACCGATTTCCGGCGTACAGAGCCTGCTCGACTACGAAGTCTCCTTCATCGGCGAAATCCGTGACGGCCAGCCGGAGATGAAGATCAAGGTCATCGTACCGGTTACCAGCCTGTGCCCCTGCTCCAAGAAGATTTCCGAGCGCGGCGCGCACAACCAGCGCTCGCACGTGACGGTGACGGCGACGACGCGCGGCTTTGTGTGGATCGAGGAACTGATCGAGATGGTCGAAGCACAGGCATCCTGCGAACTGTACGGGCTGCTCAAGCGACCGGACGAAAAGTACGTCACCGAAAAAGCTTACGACAACCCCAAGTTCGTCGAGGACATGGTGCGCGACATCGCCGCCGTGCTTAACGCCGACGACCGCATCAGCGCCTACGTGGTGGAATCGGAAAACTTCGAGTCCATCCACAACCACTCCGCCTACGCGCTGATCGAGCGCGACAAGCGCAAGGACAAGCTGCTCGAAGACTAGTCACGTCAGGGCAGCAGCAATCCCGAACCCCAAAGAACCACGGCCGCCATCAGGCCGGCCAGCACGTCGTCGAGCATGATGCCCAACCCGCCGTGGACCTTGCGGTCCACCCAGCCTATCGGCCAGGGTTTCCAGACATCGAACAGGCGAAACAGCGCAAACCCCGCAGCGATACCCGGCCAGCCCGCGGGCGCCGCAACCATCGTAATAAGAAATCCCGCGAACTCGTCCCAGACGATACCGGGGTGATCGTGGACGCCCAGCAACTGTGAGGCGCGCCCGCAGATCCACACCCCCGCCAGCGTAACCAGTAGCGTCGCCAGCAGGTAACCGTAACCGGGCAGACAATCCAGCAGCAGGAACAGCGGCACTGCCGCCAGTGTGCCCGCGGTCCCCGGCGCGCGCGGCGCGAGTCCGGAACCGAAACCGAACGCCAGCCACAGCACGTAGCTGGAAAACACCCGGCGCGGGACAATACGTTCAGCCACCGGCGTTCCGGAAGTGGTCATAGCCTTTATACCCCGTTTCGAGTGGTGAACCGTCACGGCGCACGCAGTGGATACCGGGCTGCGATTCGACAATGCCGATCTCGGCGATGGATAAATTACAGTTCTGCGCCGCCTCGCAGACCTGTTCGACCCGATCGGCGTCCACACTGAAGCAAAGCTCGTAGTCGTCCCCGCCACCCAGTTGGCACGTCAGGGCATGCGCATCGTCGAGCGGTTGCAACCAGCGTGAACGGGGTATCGCGTCGACGTCGATACGTGCACCGCAACCGCTCGCCTCCAGCATATGACCGAGGTCCGCCAGCAACCCGTCGGAGACATCGATGGCCGCTGCCGCCACACCGGCCAGCGCCAGACCAAACGCCACACGCGGCTCTGGCCGGTTGAGGCGCGCCAGCAGTTCCGGCGCAACGGTTTCGCCCGCCTGAAACTTTTGCAGGGCGAGCGCCGCGTCACCCGGCGTACCGGTCACGAACAGATGTTGTCCCGGCCGTGCCGCGGCGCGGCGCAAAGCCCGCGACACGTCGACATACCCCTGCACCTGCACGGTGATGGTCAACGGGCCGCGCGTGGTGTCGCCCCCCACCAGCGTTACACCAAAACGGTCCGCAAGCTGGAAAAAGCCCTCGGCAAAATCACCCAGCCAGCTTTCATCCACCTCCGGCAGCGTCAACGCCAGTGTCGCCCACGCCGGTTGTGCCCCCATCGCCGCAAGGTCACTCAGGTTTACGGCCAGCGCCTTGTAGCCAACATCCCCGGCATCGGTCCGGTCCGGGAAATGCCGCCCGGCAACCAGCGTATCAACCGCGACCGCCAGCGACATGCCGGGCACCGGCGTTAACAGCGCCGCATCATCGCCGATACCCAGCACCACGCCCGAGGCAACCTGCTCGCGGTGGAAAAAGCGGCGAATAATATCGAATTCAGAAAGGCTCATAATGCCTGCGGGCTTCTCCCGACAAAGTGGGCAGTCTAGCATTCGCTTCGGCCCGTGACATTCACCGGCTCGCCGGACTGGACAAGCAGCAACCGCGGGTTCAGCATCAATCCGTCTGGCATCTCACAGGGAGCAAAACATCATGTTATGCATCAAGTCAGGAATCCGCAGGGTCCTCCTGCCGGTGGCACTGCTCACCGCCCTGAGCGCTCAGGCTGCCGATGTCGTGCAGCAGCGCACCATCGGTATGGAACTGGCGCGCGACGTCGCCAGCGAGGCCGTTCTGGCCTGCCGCAAGGCGGGCTACCAGGTGAGCGCCGTAGTGGTCGACGCCAGTGCCGCGGTACGCGCGGTACTCCGCGATGACGTCGCGGCGCGTTTCACCATCGAACTCGCACAGCGCAAGGCCAACATGGTCATCATGGGCGGTACATCGAGTGGCGCGGTAGCCGAAAACCGCGCCGATATACGCGCCGAACTCAACCAGATCGATGGGCTGATCATGCTCAGGGGCGGTTTGCCGATTGTCGTCGGCGGCTACCGCATCGGCGCAGTGGGCGTCAGCGGGGCACCGGGCGGAGACAAGGACGAAATCTGCGCACAGGCCGCTCTCGACAAGCTCGAGGACCGTATCGCATTTTCCGACTAGCGTGCCGCGTGTGCTCTAGCGGATGGAACGATAACCACCGTCCAGTCCTTTCTTGCTGTACACGATCTGCCACAGCTGGTTACGGCGCGCCCGCGCCGAACCCGCAGATGACAGCAGGAAATAGCGCCACATGCGATAGAATCGCTCGTCATAGCCCAGTTCCTCCAGTTCCTCGCGGTGCGTGTCGATATTCGCCATCCAGGCCATCAGCGTCGGGTCATAATCGACACCGAAATTATGGACATCTTCCATGATAAAGATGCCTTTCGTGGCGGCTTCGATCTGATCCATGACGGGGAGCATGCCGCCGGGGAAGATATACTTGTCGGTCCACGGATCGACAGCGGTGGCTTTGGTATTGGTGCCGATCGTGTGCAGCAGGAACAGGCCGTCATCTTCCAGGCAGCGCTCCGCCACTTTCATGTAGGTGCGATAGTTTTTGCTGCCCACGTGCTCGAACATGCCAATTGACACAATGCGGTCAAAACGTTCATTTACGTCACGGTAATCCTGAAAGCGCAGATCCACATCCAGACCGCGGCAAAGCTCCTGCCCCAGTTCGATCTGCTCCCGGGAAACCGTCACACCAACCACCGTGACGCCATAGTGCTCAGCCGCATAGCGGGCAAAGCTCCCCCAGCCGCAACCGATATCCAGCACCCGCATGCCGGGTTCCAGTCCGACCTTGCGACACACCAGGTCGAGCTTGGCCTGCTGGGCGTCATCCAGGTTGTCGGCGTCAGCCCAGTAACCACAGGTATAGGTCATGTAGGGGTCGAGCATACGCCGGTACAACGCGTTGCCAAGATCATAATGTCGCTCGCCGATGCGGAACGCGCGGTTGCGGCTTTGCAGATTGACAAGCTTTGACCAGAGCACCGGCCACAGCAGCTTGAGCGGAGAGATACGGTGCTCGAGGTCGGCACGCAACAGGCGGTAGATCAGCGCGTCCAGCGCCTCGCAGTCCCACAGGCCCTGCATGTAGGTTTCCCCCAGGCCGAGCGCGCCGCCGTTCAGCAACTGCTGATAAAAGCGCGGGTCATTGACCTGGATATCGTATGGCTGGCTGCCGTTGATCTCGACAGCGGCCAGCTCAACCAGACCACGGACAGCCGTTTCAGCCTTGTTCATACACGCTTCCCTCCCTGGCACACCTGCGCAGGGTACCACAGCCCATGCATCGGCTATCAAGTACGGTGCCCGGCTGGCCGATAACGTATGGCGCAGAAGTAGCGAAAACCCAATGAATCATGGCTGAACCGGAATCACAAAACACAGCCCCGCGCAGCATCGGGCCGGACCAATCCGGCCACCTGCAAGCACGACAGGTAAAACAGCGTATCGATGCCCTGCCCGCGCTGGATATGGTTCGACGCATGGGCGGGCTTTCCGACCTGCTGCACGATGCAAACCGAACCCTGCTTGCACTGGACAGTCAACAGGCACTGCTTGACCTGATCGACCCGGAAATACGTGACATTCTGGCAGGCTATCAGGCTCAGGCACACCATTACGCACACCCGCTCTCCGAACAACACCTCGCGCTCTACCTCCGCCTGCAGACCCTGCTGTCCCACGCCGGCCTGGCATACAAACGACTGGTCCAGGACCTGTTAAAACAGGTCAGCAGCGAATCGAGTCAGCCAGAATTACGCAACGCAATTATGCAGTGCATCGACTACCTGACCCAGCAGGCCTTGCAGGCGTACGCCGTTTACCGGGATGCGCCCTCATCCATCTGGAAGGATCTTCATCAGCTGTATGCCTATGCCGAGAAAAAACAGCTCGCTACCGAAGTCGTCGAGCACCTGTCGGATCTTTCCATCAGCGGGATGTATGCGAGGGCGCTGTTGCTGTGCTTAGCCAATCCGGCACATCTGCTGCAGGGCGAAATCTACCAGGCCTATGAAAAACTGGGAAAGTGGGGGCTGGCGGTACGTTTTGAACACCCGCAGGAGTTACCGCCCGCGCCATTGCACGAACTGCTGATCGACCGCTATTTCTGTGACCTGGAAGGCGATACCCCGCCCGATTTTGGCAGCGCAGACATGCCCGAATTGCCGGTGCAGCCCCGTCTGCTCAATCTTAAAGAGGTTCTGAACATCATTAACAGCAGAATGAGAAAGCTGGCGCTCGGGATGGGACGTTCGCTGGCGCTGCGCGCCGAGTGGGACCTGCTGTTGCGGCTGCGGCATAGCTGGGAAAGGCGCCCGGCCCGACAAGAATCAAGAAAGCCCGAGTGCGGCACCACCGTCAAGGCGGTCGTCAGCCTGTCCAGCTGCCACTATTTTTTCAGCGGGTACACGCCTTTCGAGCCGGAAAAATCCGAAATCAATCTTCATGGGGAAAACTTCCAGCAATCTGCCTCGCTCAGCCTGATGTCACTCGATTCCACGCCCTGGCTGGATGCAGACACCGCGACAAAACTGGAAACCGGTGTCATAAAGCCACGAAGTTACAGTTTTGATCTGGAAAACAGGGAAAACGATGTCTGGAAAAAGTCACACCTGACAACCAGGCAGGAAGAAACAAGGATCGAAAAAGTCGTGGAAGAAAGGATGCTCGAAACTATCTACGCGTTCAGGCTGGTCAATACCAGCGGCGGGGGTGATGGCCTGGAAACAATGCCCGATTCGACGGTACAACTGCGCGTTGGCGAGCTGTTGGCCCTGTTCCCGCACGACGAGGAAGCTGACGGCGACCCCGTGCTCAATGCCGTTCGCTGGATTCAGTCAGACCCGGATCTGACGTTGCGCATCGGTGTACGACGCATCCATGGGACATCCGAAGCGGTTGCCGTGCGCGCGCTCGACGACAAGGCAATCTACAGGGATTATGTCCGCGCCTTCCTGATCGAAGACGGCGAGGATTCGTCAGTCATCGTGCCCGCCGGCCAGTTCGAGAGCAAAACAACTCTGGTCGTCAACAACGACGAAAACCTGCAACTCTACAGGCTCGAAAACCTGATCGAGAGTACGCGTGCGTTTTCAAGGTATAAATACAAACCGCTGGAACTCGACCGGCAAGCGTCGGAAGCCGTTGTCAATTCACTGAAGAGGCTTCTTCACGAGGACGAAAACTGACCTCCGCTCAGCGACTACTTTTTCAGCAGCCCGCTGCCACCCTCGCCGTGCGGGTGCTCCACCGCACGCAGTTTGCGCGCGGTATGGTCCAGAACGCCATTGATATATTTGTGCGCCTGCTCCGCACCAAATTTCTTGGTCAGATTGACCGCTTCGTTGATGATGACCTTGTAGGGCACATCAATGCGGGTCATCAACTCGTAACTCGCCATGCGCAGCACGGCACGTTCGACCGGATCGATCTCCTTCACGGGGCGGTCGAGGTATGGCTCAAAGGCCTCTTCCACTTCATCGAGTCTGGCGGGCACCTCGTGCAGCAGTTCGTGGAAGTAATCGGCATCGGCCTTGCCGAAACCCTCTTCCTCGACAAACTGGGCCTCGATATCCGACAGGTTGCTGCCGGACATATCCCACTGATACAACGCCTGCATGGCGAGACGTCGCGCGCGCGTGCGCTGTGCGGATTGCGGTTTGGCAGGCTGTGACATCCGCTTTACTGACCGATCTCGCGCAGCACGTTGACCATCTCGATCGCAGACATGGCAGCCTCGTCGCCCTTGTTGCCCGCCTTGGTGCCGGCGCGCTCGATGGCCTGCTCGATACTGTCCACGGTGAGCACGCCAAAGGTGACCGGGACATCATGTTTCATCGACACCATCGCCAGCCCCTTGGTGCATTCGCCGGCCACGTACTCGAAGTGCGGCGTACCGCCACGAATTACCGCACCCAGCGCAATAATGGCGTCGTAACGCTTGCTGGCAGCCATACGGTTGGCGGCCAGTGGCATCTCGAACGCACCCGGCACGCGCACAATGGTCAGATCCTTGTCTTCTGCACCGTGGCGCTTCAGGGTGTCGATGGCGCCGCTCAGCAGGCTCTCCACCACGAAGCTGTTGAAGCGCGCCACCAGCAGACCGATGCGCGCGTTGTGAATGGTCAGTTTGCCTTCGATTTCCTGGATGCCACTCATGACAGTCACTCCGAGTCAGTAATGTAAATGTATTACCGGCCGTCGACGTATTCGACAATTTCCAGCCCGAAGCCGGAAAGACCGTGTTCAACCTTGGGCGCACTCAACACACGCATGCGCTTCACGCCAAGGTCGGAAAGTATCTGCGCACCGATACCGTGGGTGCGAAGTTCGTGCTGCTCCTCGTGCTTCAGCGGTTCACCGGTCTTTTCGTGTTCGCTGTAGTTCCGGATACGCTGCACCAGGCCGCGCGGGGTTTCCTGCTGCCCCAGCACCACCACGACACCCTGTCCGTTTTCGTTCACCCGGCGCATGGCGTCGCGCAACGGCCAGCCGATATCCTGCATCTGCGCACCGAACAGGTCGCCCAGCGTATTCTGCACGTGCACGCGCACCAGCGTCGGCTCTTCACCGTTGACCGCGCCTTTTACCAGCGCGAGGTGCAGACCCTCGTTGACGATGTCCTGGTAGGCGTACAGGTGGAACTCGCCATATTCTGTCGGCAGCCGGCAGTCGGCCACCCGCTCGACGCTCTTTTCGTTGGCGATACGGTAGTGAATCAGGTCGGCGATGGTGCCGACCTTCAGCCCGTGCGCTTCGGCAAATTTTTCCAGGTCCGGACGGCGCGCCATGGTGCCGTCCTCGTTGAGAATTTCGACGATCACCGCAGCCGGCTCCAGACCGGCCAGCCGCGCCAGGTCACAACCCGCCTCGGTGTGGCCGGCGCGCGTCAGCACACCACCCGGCTGCGCCATCAAGGGAAAAATATGACCGGGCTGCACGATGTCCCGGGGTTGGGCGTCCGGCTTCACCGCGGCCTCCACCGTACGTGCGCGATCGTGCGCGGAAATACCGGTGGTTACGCCCTCGGCGGCCTCGATGGACACCGTGAAATTGGTCGCCAGTTGCGCCTGGTTGTCAGACACCATCAGCGGCAACGACAGCTGCCGGCAACGCTCGCGCGTCAGCGTCAGGCAGATCAGACCGCGTCCGTAGGTCGCCATGAAGTTTATATCCTCCGGCTTGACCAGGCTGGCGGCCATCAGCAGGTCACCTTCGTTCTCGCGGTCCTCGTCGTCCATGATGATCACCATCTTGCCGGCACGGATGTCCTCGATGATCTCTTCGATGCTGTTCAGTTTCATAAATCATTTGACCTGTCTGCTGCGCCGGTAAAACCGCAACGTTGCAAGAGTTCTTCAGTGACGCCGCCGGCAGGCGGCTGTGCGGCGCGCTCGCCAAGCAGCAACCGTTCCAGGTAGCGGGCGATAATATCCACTTCGAGATTGAAACGGCGTCCCGGCTGAAACTCGCCCATGGTCGTTTCGACCAGCGTATGCGGCACGATATTCAACTCGAATTCGGCACCCTCGACGGCATTCACCGTCAGGCTGATGCCGTCCACACACACCGACCCCTTGGCGGCGATATAGTGCGCAAGGCTGTCCGGCGCGCGCATGCGGAAGCGTACCGAACGCCCGTCATCGCGGCGCGATACCACCTCGCCTAGCCCGTCGACGTGGCCACTGACCAGGTGCCCGCCCAGCGGCGTGGACAGTGTCAGCGCCTTTTCCAGGTTCACCCGGTCGCCCACCTTCAGTTCACCGGTTCGCGTACAGGCCAGCGTCTCGCCGGACACGTCGGCCCAGAAGCCGTCGCCGGGCAAGTCCACCACCGTCAGGCACACACCGCTGGTAGCGATGCTGTCGCCCGGCGACACGTCGGCGAACGGCAGCTTGCCGGTACGGATGCGCAGGCGCAGATCGTCGCCCTTTGGTTGCAGGGCGGCGACTTCACCCACCGACTGTATGATACCAGTAAACATTTTTTGCCTGGTTAACCCTGATTGATTCCCGTGATATTCAATTGTCCGTCGCTGGCCGCAATGTCAGGCGCAGCGTGTTGCCGACGTGGCGGACGTCGTGCCACTGTAACGGAATGCGGTCCTGCATGCGCGTCACGCCGGGCAGGTGGAACAGGCCGCGCGCTGCGTCACCCATCAAATGCGGCGCGAGATACAGCACCAGTTCGTCAACCAGCCCGGCCGCCACGAAGGCGCCGGCCAGCGTCGGGCCGCATTCCAGTAGCACCTCGTTCATTTCGCGCGCCGCCAGTTCCTGCAGCACGGCCTGCGGCGAGGGTTGCCCGCCCTGCGCCTCGACCACCTGGACAGTGGCGCCGGCCTGCTCCAGCGCATCGCGCCCGGCAGCGTCGTCACTCACTGTCAACACCAATGTCTCGCCCGGCAATGACAGCAATTTTGCCTGCGGCGACAAACGCAATCGACTGTCCAGCACCACCCGCAGCGGCTGGCGCAACGGTTCAACACCGTACAATGCCGACGTTTCGAGCCGCACATTGAGCGATGGGTCATCCGCCAGCACAGTACCGATCCCGGTCATCACCGCTGAACTGCGCGCGCGCAGTCGCTGAACGTCCTGGCGTGCCTCCGGCCCGCTAATCCACTTGCTCTCGCCCGACGCCATGGCGGTGCGCCCGTCGAGACTGGCAGCCAGCTTGACCCGCAACCAGGGCCGGCCACGCTCCATGCGTGAAATGAACCCCGGATTCAGGTCGCGCGCCTGCGCTTCCAGCACGCCGGTCTCGACCTCGATGCCAGCCTCGCGCAGGCGCTCCAGGCCGCGACCTGCCACCTGCGGATTCGGGTCCTGCATGGCAACCACCACGCGTGCCACCCCGGCCCCGACCAGCGCTTCCGCACAGGGCGGGGTGCGCCCGGTGTGACTGCACGGCTCCAGCGTGATATAGACCGTTGCGCCGCGTGCACGTTCGCCGGCTTCGCGCAACGCGTGAATCTCGGCGTGCGGTTCACCGGCACGCCGGTGCCAGCCGCGGCCGACCACTTCAGCGTCGACGACAATCACGCAACCGACGTTGGGATTCGGGTGGGTGCTGTACACACCTTGCCGCGCCAGTTGCACGGCCTCGGCCATGAACGCGTGGTCGGCAGCCGGTGATGCCTCAGGCATCGGGCGGGCTGTCCTCGCCGTCCGGCAGCAGCGGTATCTGGTCGCGCTTCTCTTCCGGGGTCGGCTCCTGTTCGAGCCGCTCGATCTCGTCGCGGAATTCGCTCACATCCTGGAAACTGCGATACACCGAGGCAAAGCGCACATAGGCCACCTGATCGAGGCTGCGCAGTTCTTCCATTACCCACTCGCCCAGCTGACGCGATTCGATTTCGCGTTCACCGCAGGACTGCAGGCGGTGCTGGATATGGCTGATTGCAGCATCCACGCTGTCGGTATCCACCGGACGCTTCTCCAGCGCGCGTAACACACCGGTCAGCAATTTTTCCTCGTTGAACGGTTCGCGCGTCCCGTCGCTCTTGACGATACGCGGCATCACCAGTTCGGCGGCCTCGTAGGTCGTGAAGCGGTCACCGCAGGCTACGCACTCGCGACGACGACGCACCTGCATCCCCTCACTCGCCAGGCGTGAATCGATCACCTTGGTATCCATATTCCCACAGAACGGGCAGCGCATGGGTGGTCAGTCTCCGTCCGGATAACAGCCTCAGCCGTAGACCGGAAAGCGTTTACAGATTTCCAGCACCTTCGCCCTGACCTGCTCGATGGTGTCGGTGTTTTCCACGTCGTCCATGATATCGCACATCCAGCCGGCCAGTTCACGTACCTCGGTTTCACCGAAACCGCGCGTGGTCACGGCCGGGGTACCGACGCGGATACCGCTGGTCACGAACGGCGACTGCGGATCGTTGGGCACGGCGTTCTTGTTGACTGTAATGTTGGCCGCACCGAGTGCGGCATCGGCCTGCTTGCCGGTAATCCCTTTGGCTATAAGGTCGACCAGGAACAGGTGGTCGTCGGTGCCACCGGACACGACATTGTAGCCGCGGTCCAGAAATACCTGGGCCATGGCGCGCGCATTGGCCAGCACCCGGCCCTGGTAATCCTTGAACTCCGGCTGCAGCGCTTCCTTGAAGGCCACCGCCTTGGCCGCAATGACGTGCATGAGCGGGCCGCCCTGGATACCGGGAAACACCAGCGAGTTGAGTTTTTTCTCGAGGTCGAGATTGGCCTTGGCCAGAATCAGGCCGCCGCGCGGACCGCGCAGGGTCTTGTGCGTGGTGGTGGTGGTCACGTCGGCAATCTGCACCGGACTGGGATAGTGACCGGTGGCGACCAGGCCCGCGACATGCGCCATGTCGACAAACAGGTAGGCACCGACGGAATCGGCGATGCTGCGGCAGCGCTCCCAGTCCACCACCCGCGAGTAGGCGGAAAAACCGGCCACGACCACTTTCGGTTTGTGCTCCTGCGCCAGCGCTTCCATTTGATCGTAGTCGATCTCGCCAGTATCGGCGTTCAGGCCGTATTGAACAGCGTTGAACACCTTGCCGGAGAAATTCACTTTCGAGCCGTGGGTCAGGTGCCCGCCGTCGGCGAGGCTCATGCCCAGAATGGTATCGCCGGGGTTGCACAGCGCGAGATACACGGCGGCATTGGCCTGCGAACCGGAGTGCGGCTGCACATTGGCATAATCCGCATCGAACAACTGCCTGGCCCGGTCGATGGCCAGCTGTTCGGCAACGTCGACGTGTTCGCAACCCCCATAATAGCGCTTGCCCGGGTAACCTTCGGCGTACTTGTTGGTCAGCACACTGCCCTGCGCTTCCATGACACGCGGACTGGCGTAGTTTTCCGAAGCAATCAGCTCGATATGCTGCTCCTGACGCAGCTCCTCGGCGGCAATGGCGGCGGCGAGTTCGTCATCGAACCCCCTGATGGTCATCTCTTTGCTGAACATGCGGCTTCCCCGGCACGACTGAAAAGAGGCGAATCATACTGGAATCAGCGCGTTTCGCCCAGTAGCGCGGCGATCACGGCAGTCCACGCACGGGCCAGGTTGGCGCGATTGTAGCCGCCCCCGCCCAGCACCAGCAGCCGCCTCCCGGCGTGCCGTTGCGCCAGCCCCTTGAGGCGCGCCGCCGCGTGGGCGTGGGCCGCCTCCGACAAGGCCAGGTGGGTGATCGGGTCGCCGGCCAGACTGTCGGCGCCGCATTGCAGCACAATGACCTCGGGCGCCAGTCGGTCAAGAAATCTCTCGGCGAATTCCCATAGCCGGAAAAAGGTTTCATCGTCGGCGCCAGGCGACAGGGGAATATTCAGCTTGCGCCCGGCGGCCGCGCCGCGGCCCGTCTCATCGACCGCCCCGGTGCCGGGGTACAGGTAGCGTCCGTCCTCGTGGAAATCGACATCGATCAGTTCGGGATCGTCCTCGAAGGCGTAGAACACGCCGTCACCGTGGTGTGCGTCAATATCGACGTAGGCCACGCGACGTATCCCGTAGCGCCGGCGCAGCGCCTCGATCGCCACACCGCAATCGTTGAACACACAGAACCCAGCCGCACTGTCGCGACGGGCGTGGTGCAGTCCGGCGACGGGGACGAACGCCTGCCGGCATTCACCCTGCATGACTTCCCCGAGCGCCGCCAGCGTGGTTCCCACGACGGTCGCCGCCGCCTCGTACATACCCCGGAACGCCGGTGTGTCACCGCCGTCGAGATAACCCCGGCCGCTGGCAGACAAGCGCTTGACGCGCTCGAGATACTCCGGCGTATGGAATAGCAGGATATCCTCGTCGCTGGCCCGAACGGGCGTGCGAATCTCAACGCGCCGGTCCAGTCCGTCCGCGCACATCCGCGACCAGAATGCCGCCATGCGATCCGGTCCGAACGGGTGGCCTTCGCCGAACCCGTAGGCGGCCAGCGACTCGCCGACATAGACTGCCACGCAGGAGGTTTTCATCACGCACCCGATCCGGCTTCACACCCTGATAACCTTAGCCGATCCGGGCGCAGGGGTCCTGTCGCCGCGACTGTCAGAAGCGGCTGGAAAGCTCGACACTCACGCCGTAGTCCGGGCTGCTGTCGGTGAACCCGACCAGTCCCGACACCGATGCGGCCACCGAAGGCGCAAGCTCCCAGCCCCAAAATGCACTGACCTGTTGCTGGTCATCACTGCCGCTCAGGGTGGAACGGCGGTAATCATAGCCGAAACCTGCGCTACTACCTTCGCCCATGCGGAACATCAGTCCGGCACTGCCATAGGGCACGTCGCGATAGGTAAACGCGGAGGAATCGCCGGTCACCAGGTAGCCCAGCGTAAAATAGGGCGAAACAGCACCGCTACCCACAACAGCGTCGAACTGCAGCGAATAGTCATTCTCGCCCGTACCCAGTCCGTCATCTTCATCTGCCGTGCCGAACTTTACCCTGCCGCTCAATTCGTAGAAAGAGCCGTCCGCGGGAAGCACGGCGTACCCCGCCTGCACGACCACATCGCCCACGCCGCTACGGGTGGTGGTGCTTGTCGATGACGTTCCGCCCGCGCCACCCATCCTGCCAAACAGCCCGGAACTGAAGCTGTCAAACACCATCGGGCCGCCCGCGCCGGGTACCACAGAACCGTTGCCGGTCACCCGGATATAAGGCACGGTCAATTCCACCCGCCACGGACCTTCCGACAGGGCCAGCGAAACCGGCAGATATTCTATTTCGGTAGTCACGTTCTGACCATAGTCGCCACTGCTGTAGTCATAACCGACGGAAACCTCGGCGTCCGCGCCCGCCAGGACGGGCATCGGTACGGCAAGTGCCACGGCTAGCGCGCCGGCCAGCATCGTTCTCTGTTTGCAATTCATCACTGATACTCCTGATTCTCAACATGATAGTAACCGGGGATGGCAACAGCCATCCCCGGTTGACAGGTGACCCGATCAGCGCATCCGGGAATGTTGCATGCCGGCAGGCCGCCCCATCATCCCGGCCCCGCCCATTGTCCCGCGACCACCCATCATCGCACCGCCGCCGGTCATTGCCGGGCGTCCTGCCGCTGCCGGGGATCCCATCCCCGGTGCCCGATCGGCCCCGTTCATCCGGCGCTCGCCAGCCGTTTCTGCGGCGGCCCGTCGTTCACCGGCATATTGCTGGCGGGTGCGGACCTGTTCGCGCGCCTGTTCCGACATCAGCGCACCGGCAGCGCCAGATGCGAAATCACCCCTGTTCCTGAAATCCGCAGCACTGCCGCGAGCCTGCGTGGCGTATTCGCGGCCATTCTGCTCGACCGCAGACGTATTGTTACCTGTGGAATCCGCCAGAACAGAACCCGGCGGCAGTGCAACGGAAAGTGCCAGTGTCAGTACCTTGAATGTGCTCTTCATGATCATTTCTCCCAAAAGCTGTTTCTATATGTGGGAATTATTCCCACTAAGGAAAATTGTATGTGGTAATTTTTCCCACGTCAAGCTAGAATTGCTTCCGGAATCCGGGCAAACAAGAAAATTCGGCGGCGTTCACATTCGGACAGACCAAAAAACCGCGCGGTGCGCGCCATCAAGCATTTTTGCGGGACAGGACGAGACGAGCTTGCAGACCACAACTCAAAACGAAACAGCAAAAACGCTGGTATCCGCCGTCACCTGGTTGCTGCGTCCGCTGGTGCGCCTCCTGATCGAGAAAGGCATCGGTTACCCGCAGTTGCGCGAGCTGTTGAAGAAACTGTACGTGGAAGTCGCTGACGAATCGTTTGGCCTCGATGGCAAACCGCCCAGCGACAGCCGCATTCATATCCTCACCGGTGTTCACCGCAAGGACGTGCGCCGACTGCGGGCGCCCGAACACGACAACGAGGACACCGCAGCACAGGCTTCCACGCTGGGTGCCGCCATTGTGTCGCGCTGGATGGGCCTGCCGGAATACCGCGACGAGAAGGGCCAGCCACGCTGTTTGCCACGTACCGCCCCCGCCGACTCACCCTCTTTCGACGCCCTGGTCACCGCGGTCAGCAAGGACGTGCGGCCACGCGCCATCCTCGATGAACTGCAACGACAGGGCGTGGTATCGATCAACGACAACGGTGAAATCTGTTTGCAGCAATCCGCCTTTGTCCCCGGTGCCGACTTTGGTGAACAGGTTTTCTTCATGGGGCGTAACGTGCACGATCACCTTGCCGCCTGCACACACAATCTGCTGTCGCCCGACAACCCCATGCTGGAACGCAGCGTTTATTTCGCACGGCTCAGCGAGGACTCCGTGCAACGCCTGCGCACCATCGCCGAAGACCGCGCCGGCGAACTGCTGCGAACGATCAATGAACAGGCACTTGCGCTGCAAAAATCCGACGAAGGCAAACCCGATGCCGTCCACCGTATCCGCTTCGGCTGCTACTGGTACCAGGCGCGGCGCACCGACAACAGGAACAACACGCCATGATCCATTTCCGTCACCTGATCACCCTGCTTGTTCTGCCCGGGCTGCTGGCTGCCTGTATCGCAGCCCAGCCGGATCGACTGGCCACCAACACCAGCCCCGACGATGAAAGCGGCGTCGGCGGCACCGGCATCATCGGCGCCATTACCGGTTTTGGCAGCATTTTCGTCAACGGTGTGGAAGTGGAAATCGACCGCCACACGCAACTCTCTGTCGATGGCCGGCCGGTCGATGACTACACCTTTACGCGCGGCGATGTCGTCGAGATCCTGGCGACCGGCAGCGGCCTCATGCACGCACGCCGGCTCGCCGTGCGCCACGAAGTCATCGGCGCGGTTGAGCAGGTCGATGTCAGTACGGGACAATTCGGGGTACTGGGACAAACAATTCTGCGCCCCGAATCGTCCGGCCGCCTCCCGCGGATCGGGGAACGGGTCAAGGTAAGCGGCTTCCGCGACAGTGCCGGCCGGATTTACGCTACCCGTGTCGCACCGGCCGGCAAGGCATCCGCGCTGATCACCGGTGAACTGCGTCGCACCGACAGCGGCGAACTCCGCATCGGTGACCAGCGGATCGCCCTGCGCGGGGACGGCACTATTCGTGCCGGCACGTTCGTACGGGTAACCGGCCGGATACGCAACGGGGTACTGGAAACCATGCACGCGACGTCGCTGGACACAGCGCCATTTGGCGCCGCCGTACGACGTCTGCTGGTGCAGGGGTTCGTTCACAAGGTGCCAGGACAGCACTACCGCATCGATCGCATCCCGTTCACTCCGGCAGGGGAAGGAACAGGCATGGCACTTCCCGCAGGCCAGGGCCGGCCACTGCGCCTGGAATTGCTGCGCGGCGCCAACAACCGTCTGTGGACAGCGGCCCGGTTCATCAGCGATAGCGGACTGCCAATGGGTACACCGGCACCTGCTCCGCACAACACACCGCGCTGGCGCTCCCCGGGCATGTCACCCATGCCGGCGGGCGGCATGCCCGGCATGGGTGGCATGGGGGGGCGGCACGGGCGCTGACATTTCGGTTATTCGGTTATAATGTGCCGGATCCCGTTTCAGCCGGTGAGGACACATGGCCCAGTACGTCTACACAATGAACCAGGTCGGCAAGGTTGTGCCGCCCAGGCGCGAGATTCTGCGCGATATTTCCCTGTCTTTTTTTCCCGGCGCCAAGATCGGCGTGCTGGGACTGAACGGCTCCGGAAAATCCACCCTGCTGCGCATCATGGCCGGCATCGATACCGACATAAACGGCGAAGCGCGCCCGCAGGCCGGCATCAAGGTCGGTTTCCTGTCCCAGGAACCGCAACTGAATGAAAGCAAGGACGTGCGCGGCAACGTCGAGGAAGCGCTGTCGGAGATCACCGACGCGCAAAAACGCCTCGACGAGGTCTATGCCGCCTATGCCGAGCCGGATGCCGACTTCGACGCACTCGCTGCCGAACAGGCACGACTGGAAAACATCCTGCAGGCCAGCGACGGCCACAACCTGGAACGCACCCTGGATATCGCCGCCGACGCGCTGCGCCTGCCGCCGTGGGACGCCGATGTGAGCAAGCTGTCCGGTGGTGAGAAACGCCGCGTCGCCCTGTGCAAGCTGCTGCTGTCCAAACCCGACATGCTGCTGCTCGACGAACCCACCAACCACCTCGACGCCGAGAGTGTGGCGTGGCTGGAGCGCTTCCTGCACGAATATCCCGGCACCGTGGTCGCCGTGACCCACGACCGCTACTTCCTCGACAACGTCGCCGGGTGGATCCTGGAGCTGGACCGCGGCCACGGCATCCCCTGGGAAGGCAACTACTCGACCTGGCTGGAACAAAAGGAAAAACGCCTGGAACAGGAAGAGAAATCCGAAAGTGCCCGCCAGAAAGCCATGAAGGCCGAACTGGAATGGGTACGCAGTAACCCCAAGGGTCGTCACGCCAAGAGCAAGGCGCGCCTCGCCCGCTTCGAGGAACTGGCTTCGCAGGAGGCGCAGAAGCGCAACGAGACCAAGGAACTCTACATCCCGCCGGGCCCGCGGCTGGGCGAACTGGTGGTCGAGGCCAACCACGTCCGCAAGGCGTTCGGCGACCGGCTGCTGATCGACGACCTGAGTTTCCGCCTGCCGCAGGGCGGCATTGTCGGCATCATCGGCCCCAACGGTGCGGGCAAGACCACCCTGTTCCGCATGCTGACCGGGCAGGAATCCGTCGACGACGGCGAACTGCGTATCGGCGAAACCGTCCAGATGGCCTATGTCGACCAGAGCCGCGACTCACTGGATGACAACAAGACCGTATGGGAGGAAATCTCCGACGGCCAGGACATCATCACCATTGGCAAATACGAAGTGAACTCGCGCGCCTATGTGTCACGCTTCAACTTTGCCGGCAC
This sequence comes from uncultured Thiohalobacter sp., assembly GCA_964433205.1. Classification (GTDB taxonomy): domain Bacteria; phylum Pseudomonadota; class Gammaproteobacteria; order DSM-19610; family DSM-19610; genus Thiogranum. The sequence continues at coordinate 17,976 of CAYSRA010000036.1, forward strand.
CGAACAACAGAAACGCGTCGGCGACCTGTCCGGCGGCGAACGCAATCGCGTACACCTTGCCAAACTGTTGCGTAGCGGTGGCAACCTGTTGCTGCTCGACGAACCGACCAATGACCTCGATGTGGAAACCCTGCGCGCACTCGAGGAGGCGTTGCTCGACTTTCCCGGCTGCGCCGTGGTCATCTCCCATGACCGCTGGTTCCTGGACCGTATCGCCACCCACATTCTTGCCTTCGAGGGTGACAGCCAGGTCACCTGGTTTGAGGGCAACTATGCGGACTACGAGGAAGACCGCAGGCGCAGGCTCGGGGACGACGCCAACCAGCCGCACCGGATCAAGTACAGGCGCCTGAACTGAGAGACAGCTGATCTTTCAGCGCGCTTCGCTCCTCGTAGCAACGAGTGAACGGAGCCTGCCCGGAAAGCTCCACCGGGTCCTGAACATCAACAGCACCGCAAGCACCGCGCCATAAATCAGCGGTACCAGCACATCGGCTTTTACCAGCCACCAGAAGTGCAACACGCCAAGCGCGGGGACAACATAGGCCAGTCGGTGCAGCTTCTTCCAGTTCCGCCCAAGACGGCGCATCGCGGCGTTGGTTGAAGTGACAACCAGCGGCAGCAGCAACACGAAGGCAAGCATGCCGACGGTGATGAATGGCCGGTCAAGGATATCCCGCCAGATTTCACCCCAGTCGAAAAACTGGTCGAGCCACAGGTAAGTCAGGAGGTGAATGCTGGCGTAGAAAAACGCAACAAGCCCCAGCATGCGCCGCACGCGAATCACCCAGGACCAGCCCAGCAGTTGCTTCAACGGGGTCGCCACCAGCGTAATCAGCAGGAATCGCAAGGTCCACTCCCCGGTGGCATCGGCAACCTCATCGATCGGGTTGGCGCCGAGCTGGTCGGCATACAACTGCCACACCAGCACCGCCAACGGCAGCAGGCACAACAGAAACACCAGCGGTTTGAGTAAATGTTTCTGCACGCTGCGCCCCCGTCCTAGAAAAATTTCTTCAGGTCCATGCCGGCGTACAGCCCGGCAACCTGCTCTTCGTAACCGTTGAACATGAGTGTCTTGCGCTTGCGAAATTCACCAATGCGCCGTTCCCGCTTCTGGCTCCAGCGCGGGTGCGGCACGTTCGGGTTCACGTTGGAGTAGAAACCGTATTCACGGGGCCCCGCCTGCATCCAGGAACTGGTCGGCTGTGTTTCGCGGAAACGCAGGGTCACAATGGACTTGATGCTTTTGAAGCCGTACTTCCATGGCACAACCAGTCGCAGTGGCGCACCGTTCTGGTTGGGCAGCACGTCGCCATACAGGCCCACCGCCATCAGCGTGAGCGGGTGCATGGCTTCGTCCATGCGCAGGCCTTCGCGGTAGGGCCAGTCCAGCACGCGGCGCCGCTGGCCGGGCATCTGCTTTTTGTCGTACAGCGTTTCGAACTCGACATATTTCGCCTTCGAGGTCGGCTCGAAGCGCTTGATGAGATCCGCCAGCGGAAAACCGATCCAGGGGATCACCATCGACCAGCCTTCCACGCAGCGCAGGCGATAGATACGCTCTTCCAGCGCGTGCGGCGCCAGAATATCTTCCAGCGCCCAGGTACCGGGTTTCGCGCATTCGCCCGTTACCCTCACCGACCAGGGATCGGTTTTCATGCGGTGTGCGTAGCGCGCGGGATCTGACTTGGACACCCCGAACTCGTAGAAGTTGTTATAGGTCAGCACGTCCTTGCGGTCGGTTTTCTCCTCGTCGGTACTGAACGGCCCCGGCTTCACGCCGTCCAGCCGGAGAGAAGCGGCCGCCGGGGGCAGCCACAGGGAACCGGTCAGCGCCGCGCCGGCAACCGCAATACCGGATTGCAGGAACCTGCGCCGTTGCCGGTAAATTTCACGGGGAGTAACGTCGCACTCGCGGAGGTCGGCTGGCTTCCTGATCAACACTGCATGGCCCTCTGTATTGACACTGTGACTGCGGTATCGGGACCGGGTTCCGCGCCGGGAACCTCAATATTCCGCTAACCGCAAGCCTGTTTGCAGTGTAACGACCCGCAACAGGAAGTCCTCACGAAAGGGTCACGACGACACCCCGCCTGAAGCACTAGCCGACTCGGCGCCGGGCATTGCGGAACATGCGCATCCAGGGACCGTCTTCACCCCACTCGTCAGGGTACCAGGAGTGCTGCACGGCACGGAACACGCGCTCCGGGTGCGGCATCATGATGGTGAAGCGACCGTCATCCGTGGTGAGGCCGGTAATACCGAGCGGCGAGCCGTTGGGATTCAACGGATAGGCTTCAGTGGGTTCGCCATAATGATCGACATAGCGCAGCGCCACCCGCCCGCCTTCGAGCAGCGCACGCGCCTGATCGACAGAATCAAACCCGGCGCGACCCTCACCGTGCGCGACCGCGATCGGCAGGTGCGAACCGGCCATGCCTTCCAGCAGGATGGACGGCGAATCGAGCACTTCCACCAGCGAGAAGCGCGCCTCGAACTGTTCCGACAGGTTGCGTTCGAAGCGCGGCCAGTGCGCCGCCCCGGGTATCATGTCGCGCAGCCCGGACATCATCTGGCAACCGTTGCACACACCCAGCCCCCAGCTGTCCTCACGTTCAAAGAAGGCACTGAAAGCATCGCGCGCCGCCTCATTGAACAGAATGGATTTGGCCCAGCCCTGGCCGGCGCCCAGTACATCACCGTAGGAGAAGCCACCACAGGCAACCAGTCCACTGAAACTGTCCAGGCGGGTGTGCCCGGCAATGATGTCGCTCATGTGCACGTCGCTGCAATCGAAACCGGCTGCCGTGAACGCCGCCGCCATTTCCAGCTGCCCGTTGACACCCTGCTCGCGCAGGATGGCGACTCTCGGCGGCACGCCGACGGCGATCATCGGCGCTGCAATGTTGTCTTCCGGATCGAAGCTGACTCGCGGCTGGATGCCGGGATCGCTGCTGTCGAGCAGGGCGGCAAACTCCTGCCCCGCACAATCCGGATTGTCACGCAGCGCCTGCATCTGGTAACTGGTCTCGGCCCAGGCGCGCTGCAGGTCGATACGCTTTTCATCGAACACCGGCTTGTGTGCCCACATAAACACGATACGGTCATCGTCACGCAGCATACCGATGACATGACTGTGGCGGCCCAGCCCGGCCTCCCGCAGGGTTTCCAGTACCGTGTCGGTATCGCAGTGGCGCACCTGTAATACGGCACCAAGCTCTTCGTTGAACAACGCCGCACGCCGGTCGCCGCCCAACTCGTCGAGCCTGGCCTCGATACCGCAGTGACCGGCAAAGGCCATTTCACACAGCGTGGTGAACAGGCCACCGTCAGAGCGGTCGTGATAGGCCAGCAACAACTCGTTCCGGTTCATGTCCTGAATGGCGGCAAAGAAATGTTTCAGCGCATCCGGATCATCGAGATCCGGGGGGTGGTGACCCACCTGCTTATACACCTGCGCCAGCGCGGAACCCGCCAGCCGGTTACGACCCTTGCCGAGGTCGACGAACACCAGGTCGGTATCACCACAATCGCTGCGCAGTTGCGGGGTCAGGGTCCGGCGTACATCGATCACCGGGGCGAACCCGGTGACGACCAGGGATAACGGTCCGGTGACCGAGCGCGGTTCGCCGTTCTCTTCCCACACCGTCTTCATCGACAGCGAATCCTTGCCTACCGGGATGCACAGACCGAGGCGTGGACATAATTCCTCACCCACGGCGCGCACGGTATCGAACAGGCCGGCGTCTTCGCCGGGATGCCCGGCGGGCGCCATCCAGTTTGCCGACAGGCGGATGTGCTTCAGTTCGTCGATACGCGCCGCCGCCATGTTGGTGACGACTTCGCCAACTGCCATGCGCCCGGACGCTGCAGGGTGGACCAGCGCTATCGGCGGCCGTTCGCCCATCGCCATGGCTTCACCGCGGTAACCGTGGTAATCGGCACAGGTCACGGCCACGTCGGCGACCGGTACCTGCCAGGGCCCTACCATCTGGTCACGCGTCACCTGACCGGTGACCGAACGGTCACCGATGGTGATCAGGAACTGCTTGCTGCCCACGGCCGGCAGTCGCAATACCCGGTAGGCCATTTCGGTGAGATCGTCCGGCAGCTCCAGTTCGGGCTTATGGAAGGTACGGTGGTGTACATCGCGCAGCATTTTCGGCGGCTTGCCGAGCAACAGGGACATGGGCAGATCGATCGGCGTGTTGTCGAAATAACCGTCGCCCAGCACCAGCTGCGGTTCCTCGGTCGCCTCGCCCAGCACCTCCATGGGACAACGCTCACGTTCGCACAGCGCCTGGAATTCCTCGATACGGTCGCTGGACACCGCCAGCACGTAGCGCTCCTGGGATTCGTTGCACCAGATCTGCATGGGCGACATGCCGGGTTCGTCGCTGGGGATGGTGCGCAGTTCGATGCGCGCCCCGCGCTCGCTGTCATGGACAATCTCGGGAATGGCGTTGGACAGGCCGCCGGCCCCCACGTCGTGGATGGAGACGATGGGATTGTCCTCCCCCAACTGCCAGCAGCAGTCGATCACCTCCTGGCAGCGGCGCTCCATCTCGGGATTGCCGCGCTGCACCGAGGCGAAGTCCAGGTCCTCGCTGCTGCTGCCGCTGGCCATGGAGGAAGCGGCGCCGCCCCCCAGGCCGATGAGCATGGCCGGACCGCCGAGGACGATGAGTTGGGCGGCGGGCGGGATGTCGTCCTTGTCCACGTGACAGGGGCGCACCGTGCCCAGGCCGCCGGCGAGCATGATGGGCTTGTGGTAACCCCGCAACTGGCGTCCCTGGGGCCCGGGCACACGATCCTCGTAGCTGCGGAAATAACCGGCCAAGTTGGGGCGGCCGAATTCATTGTTGAAGGCGGCGGCGCCGATGGGCCCTTCCAGCATGATGTCCAGGGCGGAGACGATGCGCCCTGGCTTACCAAAGTCCCGTTCCCAGGGACGGGGCGCATCGGGAATCTTCAGGTTGGAGACCGAAAAGCCACACAGCCCGGCCTTGGGGCGGGCGCCGCGCCCGGTGGCACCTTCGTCGCGGATCTCGCCACCGGCCCCGGTGGCCGCGCCGGGAAAGGGGGCGATAGCGGTGGGGTGGTTGTGGGTCTCCACCTTGATGTTGATATGCCCCGCCTCGCGCACCGCCTGGTAGACACCACTCTGCGG
>CAYSRA010000037.1:0-22982 GCA_964433205.1 uncultured Thiohalobacter sp.
GGGCGTTCTCGGCCCAGAAATCGATGATCTCTTCGGCCAGCTCGACCAGGGACTCGTAGTCTTCCTCGGTTTCCAGCTTCTTGAACGGAACCACCACGGTGCCCATCAGATCACCGATCTTCAGGGTACGCTTGCCGCCGATGAGGATGGTGACACCCTTGTCGTCGCCGGGGTGCAGCGCCTTCGGCATGACGTTCAGGCAGTGCATGCAGCGTACGCAGTTGTGGTTGTCGACGGTCAGGGTGTCGTCATCGTTCAGCGTCAGCGCCTGGGTCGGGCAGCGGCTGGTGACGTTGTCGATGATGTACTCACGACCCTTCTTGGCCACGTAGGCCTTCACTTCGTCCTGGTCGACCTTCATGTCGTCACGCCAGGTACCGATTACCGCGAAGTCGGAACGCTCGATAGAGTTCTGACAGTCGTTCGGGCAACCGGAGACCTTGAACTTGAACTTGTAGGGCAGGGCCGGACGGTGAACGTCATCGGTGAAGTTGTTCACCAGGTGACGGTGAATGGCGTGCTCGTTGGCGCAGGACATTTCACAACGGGCCGCACCGACACAGGACATGGCGGTACGCACGCAAGGACCGGCGCCGCCAAGATCCCAGCCGAATTCGTTGATTTCATCAAAGAAGTGCTGGGTGTTTTCGGTGGTGGTACCGATGAACATGATGTTGCCGGTCTGACCGTGGAAGGTCTGCAGGCCGGAACCCCACTTTTCCCAACTGTCGCCGAGCTTGCGCAGGGCTTCGGTGGTGTAGTAGTTGGCCGGACTCGGCTGTACGCGCAGGGTGTGGAATTCACGGGACTCGGGGAAGGCATCGCCAACTTCAGAAAAGCGCGGGATGATACCGCCGCCGTAACCGAACACGGAAACCGTACCGCCTTTCCAGTAACCCTTGCGGGTTTCGTAGGAGTGCTCGAGCTGACCGAGCAGGGAGTTGGTCACTTTGCGAATGCGTTCGTCCGGGTGGTCGTCGCGCAGACGCTTGATGCCGGAAATAAAGCTCGGCCATGGGCCGTTTTCCAGTTCGTCGAGCATGGGCGTGGGATAGTGCTTATCAGCCATGGCCGTCTCCTTCCTGTTTAGGTGTATCGTGGGCGGTGTCAGCGACAGGCCGGTTACCGCCGTTACGTTTAAGGTAAATCCAAAAAAATGTTGTTCAGTACTTCACGCGTTACGAGCCTGAAGTTCCCGTATCGAAACCCTGCGTTTCCGATACGCGGAACTCCCTCACTGGACGGGATGCAGTCTAGGAGCCTCGCTCACATCAGAGAACCCTACCCATGGGGTGTGTGCTGTCGGCAACACTATCTCTAATGGGATAGGCCCGAAACACCCCCACCGCGGCGGGCGATTATACGGTGGCTCCGATCAAATTGCCAAGATTGGAGAATGTTCGAATATTATCAGACGCTTATTGGCTAATCGGTCTATAAAATTTGTTTCACGAATGCCTGTTTCGGCGTTAACCCTCTAAAAAACCATGCATTAGCCAATGTGTGCCAGGGCAAATCTGGTAAAATGAAATTTTCCCCCATGACAATGGCAACGAGTCCGATGACGTCATCTGTAGCCCGCACCTGCTCGGCGAGTCCGCATTCGCCATTCGATCCGGACGCGCATAACTGCTATGTCGCCTGGCGGGAACGCAAGCTCGCAGGCTGGCCGTCGAACAGTGCTGAACTGATGACGGAGATTTGCGACGGCGCTGAGCCGGCAGACACTGAGATCGAGGCGATCCGCGCGGCGCTGGCGCGTACCAATATCGCTTTCTACCGGTTGAAATCCGCTATGCCCGGTGACAAGGCCATGCTTCGCGCACTGGGACGCCGGCTGGGTCTGGAGCGCCTGGATAACAACCTGTGTGCAGATGGCGACGGCATTACTTCGTTGACCGTAGTTGAAAAGCCCCGACAGGGCGAATATGTCCCTTACACCAACCGCCCGCTCAACTGGCATACCGACGGTTACTACAATGCACCGGAACGGCAGATTCGCAGTGTGATTCTTCACTGCGTGCGTCCGGCGCAGGAAGGTGGCGGTAATGCGTTTCTGGACCACGAGATCGCCTATATCCGGTTGCGCGACAGGAATCCCGATTTTATCCGCGCGCTGATGGCGCCGGACGCCATGACCATCCCGCCCAATGTGAAGAACGGCCGGGAAATAAGACCCCGGCAGACCGGGCCGGTGTTTTCCATCGACGCGCACGGGAATCTGCATATGCGCTATTCGGCCCGCGCGCGAAACATTGAATGGAAGGACGATTCAACCACACAGACAGCGGCAGAATATCTTTTGAACTTGTTTCAACAGGATTCGCCCTATATATTTCGCCACCGGCTCGAAGCGGGCGAGGGTGTGATCAGTAATAACGTATTGCACTGCCGAACCGGGTTCAGCCACCAGGACGGTGAAACGCCGCGTCTGCTGTACCGGGCGCGTTACTTCGACCGTGTCACGAATTCAGAGACAGGGGCAGGTGAGCAACATGTTGTGTCTTAGCGAGATATTGTTACAGCGCCACGAGCTTCAGTCTTTCGAGGAACTTGTCCGGCTTGTCGAGGAAAAGGCCCGCGGCGGTGAATTGTTCTTCCAGATGGATGTGAGACCCCCTTTCCCGGATACCCCGGAGAACTGGGAAGATCGCCTTGAAGCTGCATTTGCTGCGGCGGGGAAAAGGTAAGCGTCATGTTCTGGGAAGAGGAAAAAAACGAAAACTCGGCCTACACAGTGCCGGACGATGTGGTGGATATCGTCTACAGCGTAAGCTGTAAATGTCTGCCGCTGGATCATGCCTTTACGCTTTCCGAAGCGATTCGCGCCGCCTTGCCGTGGCTCGACGACGAGCCGCTGGCGGGCATTCACCTGATTCACGGTGCCGAGTCCGGCAACGGCTGGATGCGGCCGGAAGACCCGGCCAATGAAGTGCTGCACCTGTCGAAGCGCTCGCGCATGACCCTGCGGATCCCGGGCAACCGCGTTGAAGACGCCTTCAGGTTGACCGGTGCGGTGCTGGATATCGACGGCTATCGACTGGAAGTCGGGAAGGCGAAAACGCGGTTGTTCAGCACGCTGCCGACCCAGTTTACCCGCTACGTGGTGGTGCCCGACAGCATTGACCACGATGATGAAGAATCCTTCATGCTGTACGCGGCGGAACAGCTCAAGGCGCTAGGCGTGCCGGTGCGAAAGCTGCTGTGCGGGCGCACCCATGTTGTCCAGCACCCGGCTGGTGACCTGTATACGCGCAGTGTCATGCTCGCCGACCTGGAACCGGAACACGCCGTCCGTCTGCAGCAGGTGGGTATCGGTTCGCACCGCAAGATGGGCTGCGGGCTGTTTATGCCCCACAAGGGAATTCGCGCGGTACACGAAATAACTGCGGACAAGAAGTGATTCGTCGTGCCGGTGTACGCCGGCATCCAGGGCGCGGCATGGTACGGGTTACGGCCCGCGCCGGAACGACGAGACCTGCCGCGGGATGACGGGATTAAATTAATCAGTGTTAACTTTAACTATGTTTATTAACTTAATGAAATAAATGGAGATATAGCATGGCTCTCGAAGTTGATGGCAAAACGGTTGAAACCACCGAGAATGGTTATCTGGTCAATGCAGAAGACTGGACGGAAGCAGTCGCCCAGGCAATTGCCGATGCCGACAAGCTGCAAATGACAGAAAAGCACTGGGACGTGGTGATGTACCTGCGTGACGAGCACTATAACAACGGCGGCAACGAGCCGAACGAGCGTACCATCCTCAAGGCCATGGCCAAGAAATGGGGCGACAAGCCCACCAGCAAGGACATGTACAACATGTTCCCGGGCATGCCGAGCAAGCAGGGCCGCAAACTGGCCGGTCTGCCGCAGTCTACCCGCAAGGGCGGCTATTGATTTCCGGCCTGCCCATTGGGGATATGGCGGGAATTAGCAATTCGTAATATATTTCGCCGCACTCAATACTTAGCGGCGTATGCCTGAAAACCGAACGCTTTGGAGGCAAAACCATGAGCGACAAGCAAGAGATGATCAAGAAGATGATCGAGATGCAGAAGAAGTTCATCGCGTATGAGCATGAGCACGGCGTCTCCCAGAAGGAATACTATGCGCCGCCTGAAGGCCACGAACTGGCCGGCTATCGCCAGGAATACCATGATATGGCCATGAAGCTGATTGAAATGGCGCACGAAGAAAAAGGCTCGCACCCTTAATTCCGGGGCATTCGAGTTTTACGGCGGGCCGATGTGCAATGCACTCGGCCCGTTTTTTATGGGGTGTCTATAACTCGGCCCAGAGCCGGGTCAGGTTGACGTAGGCATGATCCACCCGGGTGGTTTCGGGTTCCTCCGGGCGGCTCTTCAGCAGCGCCTCGCGTGCTTCATAGAGCTGGTAGAGGATTTCCCGCCGTGCCGGGTCGCGCACCATGCTCTGTGTCCAGGTCACGGCCACCAGGCGTTCGCCGCGGGTGACTTCGGCGACGTGGTGCAGGCTGGACGACGGGTAAATAATGGCGTCGCCGGCGTCCGGCTTGAATAACTGTTCACCGAAGCTGGTGCGTATCACCAGTTCGCCACCGTCGTACTGGTCCGGCTCATTGAGGAACACCGTGGTGGAGATATCGGTACGGTATTGCCCGCCGGGTGGCCCCATGACCGGGTCATCGACGTGGTCGCCATAGTGCATGCCACGTGTGTAGCGCGCGTAGAAGGGCGTGGCGACCCGAACCGGCATGGCGGCGGCCTGGTAGATTGGATGTTGCACCAGTGCGCTCATGACGATGCTGTTAAGGCGTTCCATCTGCGCAGCGGCAGGTTGCAGTTCCTCGTTCTGCTTGACCTGCTTTGCACGTGTGCCTGCTGACAGGCGGCCATCGACAAACCGGCCGTTTTTCAGCAGTGACTGAACCTGTTCGAGTTGTGCCTTGTCGAGTACGGCGGGTATGACAACGAGCATCCTGTATCCTGAATGTTAGAGTGAGTCGGAGAATCCACGATGATATTGAAACTGACCATCGACGATCAAACCTACAACATCGATGTGCCCGATGAGATGTTGAAGGAGGCGGAGGAATTCTACGCCAAAATGGACGCCGATATGGACCGCGGCTGGCAGATGAGCCGATTCTGGGTGGAAAAACCCGATCTGTACCAGCGTTGCCAGATTGTTGCTGACCGCGTGCTGGGCGCATTCCACACCGAGAACAAAAAAATGCTGCTGTTGATGGCCGGTTACATTCTCAGTCGTGTACCGCAGGTCGAGGAGGTGGTCGTCGACACCAGCGGCGATATCACCCTGACCGAGATTGTCGCCTGAGCTTTCAGTCAGTATGCCGGGGCTTGCTAGCAGAAAGGCTTCGGTTTGCCGATGGCGTAGCCCTGTGCATAGTCCACCGACAGTTTGCGCAGTGCTTCCACGATTGCATCCGACTCCACGAATTCGGCGATTGATTTCATCCCCATGACGTGCACGACGTAATTGATGGCGTGTACCATGGCCTGGCTTACGCGGCTGGTTGCGACATCGCGTACCAGGATGCCGTCAAGTTTTACATAGTCGACCGGCAGCCGCTTCAGGTAGTCGAAGGTGCTGAGTCCGGAGCCGAAGTCATCGAGTGCGAAACGGCAGCCGATGTTGCGCAGCCCGTGAATGAACTGGCTGGCAACGTCCATATTGGCAATTACCGCGCTCTCGGTGATTTCGAAGCACAGCCGGCGCGGGTCGACACCCGTTTCGGCAATGAGGCTGGTGATAAAGCTGAACATCTTCATATCGGAAAGCGACTGGCCGGACAGGTTGATCGAGCAGGTAGCGATGTCGCGGGTGCCCTCGTCATTGCGGGCCAGGTGGCGCAGCGCGCGATCCAGTACCCAGCGGTCGACCACCGGCATCAGGTGGTAGCGCTCCGCGGCCGGCAGAAAGGCTGACGGCGCTACAACCCGTTCCGATTCGGTACTGCGGTTTTCCACCAGCCGTAGCAGCACCTCCCCGTGCACGTGTTGCCCGGGATCGCCCTCGATGGCCCGGATCGGCTGGAAGTACAGGGCGAATTCGTCTTCCTCGGCCGCCCGCTGGATGCGTTGCATCCACTGCATCTGTCCGTGCTGGGCGGCGATTTCGGCGTCATCGGGGCGCGATACATGCACCTGGTTGCGGCCGTTCTCTTTCGCCACGTAACAGGCGGAGTCTACCGCGCGCATCAGTTCGGTGAGGCTGGATTCGGTACTGGAAATCGGAACCACGCCGATACTGACGCCGATCCTGAACAGCTTGTCTTCCCACATGAAACGGAAGTCTTCGATCAGGCGTCGCAACTTGTCGGCGATTCTTTCCGCCTGGCTGAGCGGGCAGCCGATCAGCAGTACGCCGAACTCGTCGCCACCGAGGCGCGCCAGCAGATCGGACTCGCGCAGGGCCGCGCGCAGCAGGCCGGCAACCTGTTTCAACAGTTCGTCGCCCGCGTGATGACCACAGGTATCGTTGACTACCTTGAACTGGTCCAGGTCCAGGTAAAACAGTGCGTGCTGTTTTTCACCATGGCTGGCAGTGTGAATAGCCTGTTCCACGCGGGCGTCAAATTCAACACGGTTGATAAGACCGGTCAGGGCATCGTGGGTGGCCTGGTGGGCAAGCTGCATGGCGAGCGCGCGCAGCCGGGTGACGTCGTGGAAAACCATGACAGAACCGATGATTTCGGAGCGCGGGTCGCGGATTGGCGCGCCGCTCAACTCGATCGCCGATTCGCTGGTTCGATCGCGCCGGAACAGGATGGCCGGGTCGGACAGTTCCGCTTCGCTGCCCTTTTTCAGCCACTCGTCCATGGGTAGCGCGACAGGTTCTGCCGGGTTCTTTTCATCGCCCAGCTGCATGACGTCCGGCAGCGGCTGCCCACGTGCTTCGTCGATCGACCAGCCGGTCATTTTTTCCGCCACGGGATTCAGGTAGCTGACCCGGCCCTCCAGATCGGTGGTGATAACGCCATCGGCGATAGACTGCAGCGTTACCCGCCACAGTTCCTTCTCGCGGAACATGTTTTCCTTGGCCAGGCGCGCTTCGGTGGTGTCCCGTGCGACGCCTTCAAAGCCGTCGGTATTCCCGTTGGCATCCTGACGGTAGTGGGCGTTGATCGATACCCATACGTCGCGTCCACCCTGGTGCCGCAGTCGCACCTCGTGGTTCTGCAAAACGCCGAACTTTGATTCGAGCGCCGTGCGGAATTCTTCAGCGTCGTGCGGGTCGGCGAAAAGGTCGCTCCAGGCGCGTCCCTTCAATATATCGACTTCGTAACCCAGCATGATTTCCACGGACGGTGAAACGCGCATGATATTGCCATCGGCGTCCACCTGGAAATAGGTGTCCATCATGTCGTCGAGGATGCGATTCAGTTCCCGCTCCGACGCGATGATTTTTCTCTCAGCCTTTTCGCGCTCGGCGATTTCCAGCCGGGTGGCACGGTTGGCGGCCTCGGCAGCTGCCTGCGCTGCGAGCGCTTCGTCGCGGGTTTGTGCGAGATTTTTTACCAGTTCTGCATTGCCACGCGCAATCTGCAGGAAACGCGTAATGAGTGCATCCAGGCCGCTGCCGGCGCGAGCGACCGAGAGCATGGCCAGCAGTGCAAGCATCCAGCTGATTGCGGCCGGTGTTTGCTGGAGAGAGGCGTACCAGCCGATCGGTAACAGGCAGGCGACGAGCGCATAGATCAGCAACAGCCGCGTGTTGAGCGCCGAGCCGGTAAACAGCGCCAGGCCGGCGGCAATTGTTGCCAGCGGCAGCAGTCCGGGCGCCGTGATGTCCGTGCCCAGCGTGTATTGCAGTGCACCGGGTATCGCGCCCCACGCGAGACCGAGTAGCAGTGTGGTAACGGCCTCGATTCTGCGGGCATCGTGTCCGTACGCACCACTGATGGTGCCCCGGTCTTTCTCCGGCAGCGCAGCCAGCACGCGCAGTATGCTTGCGGCAGACAGTACGGCAATCAGTTTGTGGAGATCCGGGGGTGCAACCTGCCCGGACAGATGAACGTATACCAGCGCAATTGCCAGCAGGTGCAGCGCGGTTTCCAGCAGCAGCAGGCCATGTCGGTTGGTCGGTATTTCGTTGGCCAAGCGGTGTTCCCTTGTTTTCTTCAGGTCGCAGGCGGAACAACTCGGTTCCGTTGTGGTCCGGGTAGGGTACACAGCCCCGATTGCAGGGGATAGTACGTATCAGCGCCAGCGAAGGGAAGAATATTGTGCGTTCGATAACAGCGGGTTGCGTCAGGATGCGACGCCCACGCACTGCGCGGTCGCCGAATATTTGACGGCGGGCCGGGCTGTGCTCCAGTTTCTTACGGGTGTTGTCGATAAACGCTTATAATAGTTAGTCAGACACCTGTCCGACGAAGTGATGTCCAGAGACGGGGGAGACGCGGCATGGATGATGACGGGGAAGCAAATTTGCATGACAATGATGGCGAATTCTACGCCCAGTTGCTGCGCGCCTATTTCGATAGTGCCAATGACGCAATTTTTGTGTTGTGTAATGAACTCAAGTTTCTCAGTTGCAATCGCCGCATGGAAAGCTGGCTAGGGATTGCCGAAAACGAACTGACCCGTCACAACTGCCGCCGTCCCATTACCGATCTGCTGGGCAACATCGATACCGCGGCCATGTTCGAATGTGCCGCACAGAAAGTCCTGCAAGGCGAAGCGCAGCGTTTTGAATGCCTGCTCGAACCGGATGACGCGGCGCAGCGCTGGGTAGAAATCAACATGACCCGCGTTGATATCGAGGCCGGCGAAATGGTGATTGCCGTCGCCCGTGATATCACTGAACGACGCGACCACATGGCAAAGATCTATTACCAGTCGACACACGACGTGCTGACCGGCCTGCCAAACCGGATGTCCCTGCAGGAATACCTGGAAGAACACGATGACGATGCTTCCCGGCTGGCCGTTCTTGTCGTCGATGTACCGCGTTTCCGGGATGTCAACGAGGCGCTGGGTCACCACCTTGCCAATGATGTGCTCCGGGCAATTGCCGCCGGCCTGCGGGATGTTGCCCTGCAATACCGCGATACCCGGGTCTTCCACCTCGCGGGTGACCAGTTTGTGCTGGTATCGCGGGGAGCGGCGGCGCAGTGCTGGAATGAAATCGCGGAATCCGTGCAGCGCTGGTTCGAAACCCCCATAGAACAGTCCGGTGTCGAACTGACGCTGGGCTCCAAAATCGGCGTGTCGCTGTACCCGGCGCACGTCAGCGACGTGGGTGGCCTGATGCAGGCTGCCGAGGCTGCTTTGCACGCCGTCAAGCAACAGGCGGCCGCGGACGTAAAAATATACTACCCGGAGCAGGCTGCCTCCGGCAGTGAAAGGCTTGCGCTGCTCAATGACCTTCGCCAGGCCATTGCCGATGCCTCGATCGCCGTGCACCTCCAGCCCATCGTGCCGTTGCACGGACAGGGGCTGGTGAGGCTGGAGGCGCTGGCACGCTGGCGTCACCCGGACAGGGGCTGGATCGCGCCAGACCGCTTTGTTGCGCTGGCGGAAACCAGCGGCCAGATTCTCGCGCTGACCTGGCGGGTTATCGGGCTGACACTCGAACAGGCGGCGCCGCTGGTTCAGGACGGGCGCATCGAATCCGTCTCAATTAACCTTTCACCTTACTGCCTGCTGGATGCGGGTTTCACGGTGAAGTTTGCCGCGCTGATGGCGCAGTACGGCATAGAACCCGGTGCGGTGATGCTGGAGATTACCGAGAGTATTGCGATGTCGGAGCGTATGCAGAAGTACACGGTGATGTCGTTACGTGAACTCGGCGTCGAGCTGTCCGTCGATGATTTCGGTACAGGGCATTCCTCGTTGTCCAAACTGCGTCAGTTGCCGGTTACCGAACTCAAGATCGACCGCTCGTTCGTCACCAATATGCTCGCCGACGAGAATGACGAGGCCATTGTGGTTGCCTCTATCCAGCTGGCCCACAGCCTCGGGCTGGATGTGGTCGCGGAAGGCATCGAGGACGAGCAAGTGATGAAACGTCTCGGCGAACTGAACTGTGACTATGCCCAGGGCCGGCACATCTGCGATGCGTTACCGCTCGACCAGCTGCGTGACTGGCTGGACGGAAAGAAATCACCGGGCCGCGTCGCCTGAGCGGGTCTTTCCGCTAACCATTTTTTCCATTTCGTAGTGTTGAATGCTATCGAAAAGTCGGTGTGAGCGGCGGATGACACGGTAGCCGCAGTGTCGGTAGAAGTCGACTGACGCTTCGCGTGCATGCAGCACGATACGGCTCGCCCCGTTGGTTACAGCGTCCGCTTCCAGTGCCGCGAGCAGCCGCCTTCCCAGTCCGCGCCGTTCGTGGCCGGGCCGCACCGCCATGTAGCGGATCTGTGCCATATCGGTCCCGACGGTGTGAATGCGGCCGGTTGCGAGCACTTGCCCGCCGGCATCCACGGCCAGGTAATGCCGCGCCACATCTTCCAGTTCGTCGCATTCACTGCCGCGCGGCTGTTGCCAGGGGGCGCGCAGAACCACCCAGCGCAGGAGGCAGGCGGCTTCGCGTTCCGCGTCGTTACGTGCCTGGCGGATTTCGACAGGGGCAGGGTTCAGGCGAACACGACCCATGTCGTGGCGATGTACTTGACACCTTTCTGCAGGGTGACGCCGCGGTGTTCATGGGTCCAGAACGGCGGGAACAGCAGCAGCTTGCCCTGTTCCGGTTTCACCTTGAGGTCCTGGAACAGGAACTCGGTTTCACCGCCGGGGCCTTTCACGTCGTTGAGGTACCATACCGCCACCAACTGGCGCTGGCTGAATTCATGGCTGCCGCCATCGATATGCCAGTGATAGTGTTCGCCCGGCAGGGTGCGCTGGATGGCGTAACCCATGTCCTTGAACGGTCCCTTGAAGTACGGGTAGCTCTCGCGGAATTCGAGTATCGCCTGCCCCATGGAGCGGAACAGCGCCTGGTCGATATCCTTCCAGTGCGGTTTTCCGCTGACCACCAGGTCGGTGGATTTCTTGATGCTGCGATTCTTTTCGGCCAGCTGGCCGATACGGCCTTCGTACTGCTCGTTACTGTGCGCTTCGAAACGCTCGATTGCCGCCTGACACAGTTCAGGCGAGAGCGCGCCGCGTTTTTCAAAAATGAAGGTGTCGGGACGCAGTTCCGCTATCGTACGCAGCGGTGTTGCCAGTCGGGTTTGTGCCATTACCTGAAATTCCTACAGCGATTTCTGCTCGATGAGTGTTTCCATGTCGGTCCAGGCGCTTTTGACGCGGCTGTCGTGCAGCTGCATGAGTTCGTTCGCGACCTGTAGCCAGTGCTGCCTGCCGGTGTCGATCTGGCGTTGCAGTTCACCGGCATCACCGCATTCTACCCAATGCGCGTAGGCCTGTAACAGGGCCGGGTAGATCTGCTTGCGCATGCCGGACAGGTTGCCAAAATAGAAGTGCAGCGATGCCGGCTGTTGCTTTTCCAGCAGCGCCGGTAGTGTGGACAGGGCATCAGCAAGATGATCGCGTACTGCGCGTGCCATCAGTTCCAGCCGCGAGCGCGGGAAGCTGACGAGCATTTCCTCCCAGGCGGGGCCAAGCAGCTTGCCGGCCTCGATTTCGCCGACTTCGTGCAGGATCAGGGTGTCGGTCTCGTTACGTGTCATCTCGTCCAGCGCCGCATCCAGGTCGGTGTCGAAGTCGTAGCAGCCCAGTGCGCGCGCCATGGCGTTGTCCGGACGGCTCCAGCGCCATTCCTCATAGCGCTCCCAGAGCATGCGGCGCAGGGATTCCTGGCGGATGTACATCTTGCCGTCCAGGGACATGGCGGGCGGGGCGGTCAGGTCGCGGGCATATTCCTCGCCGGTGATATAGACCGCATTACCGTCGTGGTCGAGTCTGTGCTCGAGGCGCGCCAGCATGAACAGCGGTTTGGACTTGTCACCGTAACCCGCGCTGTAGACAAGCTGGTCCGCGTGTAGCACGGCATTGATGGCTTCGCTGTCGAAGGCGTCGAACGATTGCCCGTCAATGACCAGCGGCTGGTACGTCTGGTCTTCCAGGGTTTCCCAGAAGTTCTCGCGGGCCGTCAGCCAGTCGCCGACATCCTCGCTGGAAATAGCGGCACCGTACGGCAGGCGCTTTTCCCAGCGGTAGTACTCGCGCATCTTGAGCAGATAGACGCACAGCGTATAGTCACTGGCGAAGCGTGCGTCTGCAATGTGGCAGTTGTGCTGGATGGCGGACTGCACGGTCTGCAGGCGGGGAGGTAGCGGTGTTTGCCGGGCTAGCATGCGTCAGATAATACCTGAGTAAACTGCTATGGTTTTTGATGCTAGCATGATGTAATCTGGCGCGCCAGCATGATATTGGAGTACTTGAAGTGCGTATTCGAAGTCGTTGGAAAAACAAGGGAAGAGCCAGAACGCTTGAGGAAAATGCCGGTGCGCTGGCATTTATTGAATGGCGTATCGCCGGCCAGGCGCTGCTCAATCTGGAGAACGAAGGCTTCCAGACCGACACCCAGTTGCAGCGCCTCGATGTGTTGCAGGAGTTGACCGCGTTCCTGATCCACGTGACGGACCGGCTGGTGCACGGGGATCTCGATGATGCGCAACGCCAGAAATTCATTATTGCACTGGCGCTTAAAACCGCCGACACCTACCACGACAACCGGGTCGATACGGAAGGTCGCGGACAGGACTTCCGGCCGGGCTTCATCGACGCGCTCAACCAGCGTATGGCCGACTACGCAGAATTCAGCTTTGAAGACGGCGAACCGGGTTACGCGTTCAAGCGCTATCTTGGCGAGCGCGTGACCAATACCATGGGGGAAAGGGATCGCAAGTGGATCTGCGACCAGGTCATGGAAATTGAAGTGCCGGAGATGTTGAAAACATTGAAAAAAGGTCTCAGTGAGCTGTTCGAGACCGGCAAGGCGGAACAGGCTGCGGCGCCACGGGTCGGCGAGGGCGAATAGCCCGGGCGGGGTGGCGTCTGCTGCCCCGCGAGCCGGATTCTGCTAAGGTGCGACGATACGCGGGGGCGTACAAGAACAACAAAGAAATACAATTAAAGAAAAGATTCATCGGGGGTAAGACCTATGTACGACCAGTTCTACGGGTTTTCCGAACGCCCGTTTTCGTTGCTGCCAGACCCGGATTTTCTGTTTCTCGGCGACAAGCATCGCACGGCGCTCGATGCGCTGGAACTGGCGATCTTCAACCAGTCGGGTTTTTGCGTGATCAGTGGTGCCATCGGCGCCGGTAAAACCACCCTCATACGTGAATTGCTCAATCGCCTGGACGCAAAAGTCCAGGTCGGCCTGGTTTCCAACACCCATCCCTCGTTCGGCGAACTGATGCAGTGGATCATGGCGGCCTTCGGACTGCCCTGTGAGACCAGTGACCGCCTCGACCTGCACAAGCGCTTTGTCGACTATGCCATACAGCGCTATGCCGAGGGCAAGCATACCCTGCTGATTATCGACGAAGCGCAGAACCTTTCCCTGGCGGCGCTGGAAGAACTGCGCATGCTGTCCAACGTCAATTCCGGAAAAGACCTCATTTTGCAGATCATCCTGGTGGGGCAGAGCGAGTTGCGGGACAAGTTGCGTACGCCGGAACTCGTGCAGTTTGCCCAGCGCATCAGTATTGATTACTACCTTGATGGTCTGACCGTTGAGGAAACCTGTCTCTATATACAACACCGGATAGCGCACGTCGGTGGTGCGCAGGACCTGTTTACCCCCGATGCGTGCCGGCGCGTGCACGCGTTCAGCCAGGGTATTCCTCGTGTGATCAACCGGCTTTGCGATCTGAGCCTGGTCTATGGCTTCGCCGCGCAACGACAGCAGATCGGCGCCGATCTGGTAGAGGCTGTCGCACGGGAACAGCGCCTGGGGGAGACGATGGAGGCGGCGCGCCAGCGTGCGGGCGGCTCACCTGCAACCCCTTCGCGCGCTGTGGTGGAGCCGCTACGCGTGGAAGCGGAAATCCCCCCCGCTTTGCTGACACCGCCTCCGGAAAGCAGCGACGTCAGTCCGGAGCCGGACGTGCATCCGGAGCCTGAGGTGCATGCGGAGTTGCGGGTAAAGTCCCTGCGCGATGATGATGCCGGCGACAACAGTGAGCCATCAGCAACTGCGGACACGGCAGCGGACCTGCACACGCTGGTGGTCAATGCGGAGCGTGCCGGTCGTGCAAAGGGAGAGCGCATCGCCCGCTGGTTGTTTGTCGGTGTTGTCGTAATGGTCGGGGCGACAGCGTGGATGAGTCGTGGTGCATGGTTTCCGACGAGTCAGGATGTTGCTGTAAAAGTGCAGGTTCCTGTGGACGCGGCTGAACCGGTTGAGGACGCCGCACGTCTGGCAACGCAGCGTGCGGCGGAACAGGCAAAGCGGGAACAGGCGCGGATCGAGAAAGCCGAACGCGAGAAGGCTGCACGTCTGGCAAAGCAGCGTGCGGCGGAGAAGGCGAAACAGGAACAGGCACGGATCGACAAAGCCAAACGTGAGAAAGCCGCACGCCTGGCAAAGCAGCGTGCGGCGGAACAGGCGAAGCGGGAACAGGCGAAGCGGGAACAGGCGCGGATCGACAAAGCCGAACGTGAGAAGGCTGCACGTCTGGCAAAGCAACGCGCGGCGGAACAGGCGAAGCGGGAACAGGCGCGGATCGAGCAGGCCAGGCGTCAGGATGCAGTTGCAGCGAAGGCTAACGTTGTTCCGGCCGCAGAGGAGCGCCGGGTGTTGCGGCCTGCCGTTTGGGCTGATACCCCCGAATGGTCTGAGGAAGATGAAGAGGAGGTGTTGACGGGAGCGCCCGTTGCTGAAGCGCCTGTCGTGACAGCCGACGCGCCGGAAATGGCGGCTGCTGACGCCGCGGAACAGGATAACATCGAGGATGTCTCCGAGCCGGAAGGTTTCACAACCAATCCGTGCAACGGACCCACGGCGCGTTTTCTCTCGACCTGTCGCTAGACGGCGGCGGGCAGCGTAACATCACGACATGGATATTCAGCAGGATCTGGTTCGTCACTACCGCTGGTTGAGACAGTACGGTTACAACGATTCCCACAGCGGCAATGCTTCTGTGCGGGACGGAAACCGGTTCTGGGTGACACCCACCGGCGCCTGTGCCGACCTGCTGGAAGCCGGGCAGTTGATCCCGTGCCCGGTGGATGGCGAGCCGGCTGAAGGCGCATCACTCGACGCACGGCTTCACACGCTGGTTTACCGCAAGAATCCGCATGCCAACGCATTGCTCCACAGCCATGGTGCCTACAGCGTCGCCATGACCATGAACGGCGAAGACTTTATCCCGCAGGATTTCGAGGGTGCATATTACTTTCAGCGCATCCCGGTCATAAGCATTCCCTACGATCGCTATATTGAACTGGCCGCCGATGCTGTTTCGGATGCTCTGGTGGAACACAGGGTGGTCGTGGTGCGTGGCCACGGTGTTTATGCCACGGCAGAAACCATTAACCTGGCCTACAAGTGGACCTGCTCGTTCGAGTTGTCCGCCAAAACCGGTTTTCTTGCACGCCAGGCCGGTACCCTGTGAAAAAGATCCGCCAATAAAAAAGCCGCTACCGGTAGCGGTAAGCGGCTTTCCCGGTCAGTGGAGCCTCCGTATCATGGAATACGCAGTAATACCTTGACGTTGTCGTTCACGGAACCGGCATCGATATATCCCAGGGTTCCGGGTTCACGGAGTACCCGCTCAATGACGGCCTGGTCGTTTTCCACCGTTGCCGGGGGGCGTCCCTTGCCGGAGAACATGCGCCGCGACCAGTATTCCGCGAGCTCGATTTCCGACTTGCCCAGCACCTTGCTGATGAACTCCTCGCGTTGCGTCGAACCCTTGCGTTGATCCAGCGGTTGCAACCGGGTATTGCCGGGGAAGCGGTCGGCGCGGTACAGGTACAGTCGTTCCAGTTGTTCAGCGCTGATGCTGTCCAGTTCGACGGCGGGGGAGACAATGACCGCCAGTTCGGCCCAGGCGTTGAAGGCAAACAGGGCGACTGTCAGGGGTAAATACTTGGTGAGATTTTTCATGGATCGGCCCCCTAGAAGATCACATCGACAGCGAGGCTGTAGATGTTGATGTCGTCGACAGGGCTCATCAGCAACCCGCGTGTGCCGTCGTCCGGCTCGATACGCTGAACCTCCAGCTTGAGTGCCGCACCGGTGCCCAGTTCGTAGCGCAGTCCGGCGGTGACCGACTGCTGTTCCAGCGCCACGCCCGGATCGCTGTTGCTGTTATTGTCCTTCAGGGTCGCGTAGGTGATGTGCGGCAGGAAACGGCCGATGCGGTAACCCAGCGTAGCGTACCAGCCCTTCTGGCTGGGGAAGAAGGCATTGGCAGCGCCGTCGATCTCGCGTTCGAAGTATTCGCTGTAGACGATGATGTTCTGCCAGTCCAGGTTACCGCCGACGCTCCAGAAGGTGACGTCCTCGTTACTGGTGATGCCGAAATCGCTGGCGCTGACCTGGGTGGCCAGGTAGCCGGCGCGTACCGTACCGAGCGTGCCGCTCAGGGCGACGTTGATGCCGGCCATGTTTTTTGCATCAAAGTTGGCGTATTCGACGGTGCCCGGGGGCAGGCCCAGTGCGGGCAGTGCTTCCTGGGGAACCAGCGCGTCCTCGTTGCTGGCGGTGCCGAAGTAGGGCTGCACCAGCAGGTCGCTGTCGCCAACGCGGAAACGCATCAGCAGGTCGGCGCCGGTGATGGAGGTAATGGGGTTGCTGCTGTAGACCTCCACCGGCGGCCGAATCCAGGGGTAGGCGTAGCCGACCTCGATATATTCCGAAATCAGGAAGGTCGGAAACTTGATTTTGCCGCCGCGCACATCGATGTTCTCGCTGAGGGCGTAGTTGAGGTATCCCCAGTCGAACTCGGCATCGAAAGACTGGCCCTGGTCTGCGGAGCCGAGCAGTTGCGCGGTGACCGACATGCGCTTGTTGATGTCGGCGGAGATCTGCACGCCGATGCGGGTGTCTTCGGCGAACCCCACGTCGTCGCTGATATTGCCGTTTTGTGTGTCGACATCCGAATTGCTGACCGCGGCGCCGACGGTAAAGAATCCATTGAACTGAATGTTCTCGATGGCGAGCGGGGCACTGGCGTAGCACAGCAGCAGCGAGGCTGCCACGGCTCTCGGTAACCGTATGGTCATGGTGAGTCCCTCTTGGCTTGTCATAAAAAGTGGTACTGCAGCCGCATGCGTTGTGCAGCCTTCGTTGTTTCTTTTATTGGTCGAACGTCAGGGATAATACGGGGGAGCGCACCAACCTGCCAGTAATTTGACTGATGCGGGCATAAAAAAACGGGCCAGAGGCCCGTTCTTTATCGCGAAGCGGGGAGGCTTACTTGCCGACCCAGTTCGAGTAGTTGTCCATGTTGCGGGCCTTGCCATCTGCATAGCCGGCTTCATAGGCTTCGGTCAGGCGCTGTTCTTCACGCGGCGGGTTGAGAACGTAGCCACTCTGCCAGCCTTCGATGTACTCGGCATTGACACCTTCTTTTTCCATCTTGACAGTAAAATCGTAGTAGTTTTGATCCATTGTTGCGATCTCCTTCGACAAGGTTTCGAATCTTTAAAACCAGACCGTGGTCTGCTCAAGTAAATTTCCATTCCGTGCAGGGCACGGCGCTGGCGAAATGGGGTGGGAGCGCAACAGGCTCGTTACCGACCCGCTCCATTCGCTGGCAACCGGCAAAGTTGAACCGGTGTCCATCGGATGGCGCGCAAGTATACAGCTATATCAGGAATTCGCTATATATCCCCAGTGAGATAGCTGGCACCAATGCCGTACTTTTAACATGGTTATGTGCCGGGTGGGACGATACCGGCTTTTTCACGCATCCGCCAGCCGTTCTGAAATAAATCCCGAGTAATTTGGTAAGGAAAGAGCGAACCTAATATAATGGACTTTTTTCGGAGGGACACCCATGTCCGATGCAGAGAATTCGACACCTGACGAGGTGGATTTTGCCAGCGGCATGGCCGCGTTCGAGGCCAAGCACTTTTCACGTGCGGCACAGTTGCTGTCGCCGTTTGCCAATGACGGCAACCCGGAGGCCCAGCACAGACTGGCGATCATGTACCAGAACGGCCTGGGTGTGGCCCAGCATGACGGCCTGGCGCTGCGCTGGATGAAGGCCGCGGCGGAGAGTGGTTACCCGATTGCCCAGCACGGACTGGGTTTTATGTACCTTGAAGGGGAGTGCGTCGAGAAGGATCCGGCGGCCGCCGTCGAATGGTTTCAGAAGGCGGCGGATCAGGGGCTGGTTGGCTCCCTGACCACGCTGGCCATGATGTATGAGGAAGGCAACGGCGTCGAGCAGGACATCGACAAGGCCAATGAACTCTACCGGGCGGCCGGCTTCGAGCGTTAATGGAACTGTCGGCTGAAGATTCGCTGCGCCTCAACGTGCTGCTCGCCAACGATTTGCAGGCGATACGCATCGATGAGTCGCAGATGGTCGTGCATGCCTTGTCCACAGAGGGCGAGGCCAGCGTACGGCTGAACCCGCAGGGCCGGGACGACCAGTACCTGAAGAAGGTGCGCGAGCTGTTGTCCAGCCAGATACTGGGTTCGCCCGGCGGCTACCCGGTGTTCCTGCGTCGCTGGACGCGTATGGGACAGGCTCGCGACGACAGTCTGGAGCAACTGTTGTTGCTGGGTGAGCCGGAGGCGGTTGTCGCCGTGGTGCACGCCAACGGCCTCAGCGATGAAATCGCGCGCCGCGCCTGGTGGGCGATGCCGGTCGCCGACAACGCGCGGCGCATGCTGGAACGCGACTGTGTGGTGAAGGGAAAGATGGGCCCCGAACTCGCCGAGTACCTGATCGAGTACCTGCCGTTCGAGACCGAGCACAAGGCGATGATCGAGACCATTCGCCTGGTGCTGCAGCCTGGGCTGATTTCTGCTGAGCTGCGCGACAAGCTGTGGCGTTCCGCGAAGCGCAAGAACTCCTACTACGTCGGTTTCATGGCCGCCTGTCCTGACGATCTGCCCGAGCCGGCATCGCCGCGTGCGGACTGGCCACAGGTCTGTGAAACGCTGGAACCGCTGGTGCAGGCCGGCAACCCGGTGGCGAAGCAGTTGTGTCGTTGTCTCGGGGCGCAGGGCCAGGCATTTCTGGCAACCGCCGAGACGGCGATGGCCAAACCCACAAACCAGGACGTGGTGGTCGAGTTTCTTAAATCGCTACAGCGATATTTTTCGCCGGTGTGCCCGAACGCCGATTCGGCGGCCGACATGGAAACCATTGTCAGCGACGCGGAGGCACTGCTCGATGTGCCTGCAGTGTGCGCCACCACCACGGCGGTGCAGGAGGTGCTGGCGAAACTGCCGAAGCACCGTGCCGACGTGCGCGCGATGATGGCGCTGGGCTGGGTGGGCGAGCCGCTGGTCAACCCGATTTTTGCACGTACCGATTCGATTGGTTCCGTCATGCGCAAGAAAATTGTGCCGGTGACCGGGCCCATACAGCAGCAGTTGTCACAACTGCGTGGTAAGGTTTAAAACAGTTAATTTATCAAGCAGGCAGGTCTGTTCATGTCACAAGTCGTAATGTATTGCACCCGTTTTTGTCCCTACTGTGTCAGCGCCGAACGCCTGTTGACCGCCAAGGGCGTCGAGATACACAAGATCCCGGTCGGTTCGGACCAGGCGTCGTGGGACGAGATGGAACGGTTGACCGGCCGCAACACGGTACCGCAGATTTTCATTGGCGATTATCATGTGGGCGGATACGATGACCTGGCGGCACTGGAACGCGCCGGCGAACTCGATTCCCTGCTCGAGCCCATACTGGGCGCCAGCCGGGCTTCCTGAGGATACACTGCATTGGATTTTTTCCCCATATTCATGAAACTCGGCGACCGCGACTGTCTGGTGGTTGGCGGAGGCAAGGTTGCAGCGCGCAAGGCGGCATTGCTGGTGCGCGCCGGTGCGAAGGTCGAAGTGGTTGCGCCGGAGCTGTGCGACGAACTGGCGAAGCTTGCGGCGGATAGCGCTGTCAGCTACAGCGCACGCATGTTCGAAGACAGCGACATCGACCACAAGGCGCTGGTGATCGCCGCGACCGACAAACAGGACGTAAACCGCAGGGTTTCCGAACTGGCGCACGCCCGTAACCTGCCGGTCAACGTGGTGGACCAGCCGGATCTGTGCAGTTTTATCATGCCGTCCATCATCGACCGTTCGCCGGTACAGATCGCGATTTCCACCGGCGGCAGTTCGCCGGTGCTGGCGCGCCTGTTGCGTGCACGGCTGGAAAGTTATGTGCCGGCTGCCTACGGACGACTGGCGAAGCTGATGGACAGCTATCGCGACAAGGTCAAGGCGCGTTTCTCGAACGTGGAGCAGCGTCGCCGCTTCTGGGACAACCTGCTCGATGGTGAAATTGCCGAACTGATGTTCGGCGGCCAGGACGAACGTGCCCGCGAGTACCTGGAGAACGCGCTGGTCAACGCGGACGACAGCAGCAAGCCGGTCGGTGAGGTGTACCTGATCGGTGCCGGCCCCGGCGACCCGGACCTGTTGACGTTCCGCGCGTTGCGGCTCATGCAACTGGCGGACGTGGTGGTCTATGATCGCCTGGTTTCCACCCAGATTCTGGACATGGTGCGGCGTGATGCCGAGCGCATCTATGTTGGCAAGGAACGCGACAATCACACGCTCACCCAGGAGAATATCAACCAGCTGCTGGTTCGTCTGGCCAAAGAGGGCAAGCGCGTGGTGCGCCTCAAGGGCGGTGACCCGTTCATTTTCGGGCGCGGCGGCGAGGAAATTTCCACGCTGATGGAAAACGGTATTGCTTTCCAGGTGGTGCCGGGCATTACCGCGGCTTCAGGTTGTGCGACCTATTCGGGGATCCCGTTGACGCACCGCGACTACGCGCAGTCGGTGGTGTTCGTGACCGGCCACCTGCAGGACGGTTCGGTGGACCTGAACTGGAAGGCGCTGGCGCACCCCAACCAGACCATTGTGTTTTACATGGGGCTGCACGGTGTCGGCGTCATGTCGGAACAGCTGGTCAAACACGGCCTGCCGGCGGCGACGCCGGTGGCACTGGTGCAGCAGGGCACCACCCAGAACCAGCGGGTGGTGATTACCGATCTGCAGAACCTGGCGCGCACGGTGAAGGACGAGGCGCTCAAACCGCCGACCATCATCATCGTGGGTGAAGTGGTGGAGTTGCACAAGACGCTGCACTGGTTCAACCCGCTGCCAGGCGCCAACCCGCGGCCGTTCGGCGGCACACCGCACATCTGATGGATCCCGAATTCTGGCACCAGCGCTGGCGCGACAACCTGATCGGGTTCCACCTGCCCGGTGTCAACCCGCAGCTGGAAGCATACTGGTCCGAATTGTCGGTCGAGGCCGGTGACCCGGTGTTTGTGCCTTTGTGCGGCAAAAGCGTGGACATGCTGTGGCTGGCCGAGCGCCACCCGGTGATTGGCGTGGAACTGAGTCCTATCGCGGTGGAAGCCTTCTTTGAAGAGAATGGCCTGGAATCCAGCGACAGCCAGCAGGGCAGGTTCAGTGTCTGTGAAAGTGAGCGGGTGCGCATTCTCTGCGGTGATTTCTTTGACCTTGAACCGCAACAGCTTGCCGATGTGCGCGCGGTCTACGACCGGGCTTCCCTGATCGCGCTACCGGAAGACATGCGTCCCCGCTACGTTGAGCAGCTGGGCGCCGTATTACCCGCCGACGTCGAAATGTTGCTCGTCACCCTCGATTACCCGCAGGCACAGATGGATGGGCCGCCGTTCGCCGTCAGCGAGAGCGACGTGCAGGAACTGTTTGCCGATGGCTGGTCGATCGATCTTCTGCACAGCGACGATGTGCTCGCGCGCGAAGCGCGCTTCCGCGAACGTGGTCTGACGCACATGACGGAAAACGTGTTTCATCTGCGACGCATCACGTAGCGCCAGCGGGATAAACCGCGACGGCCGGAAGTGCACCGGTCGGATGTTCCTTCAACTTCTCGAATTCCCGATTAACCGATTGAATCTCAATTAATTCTGTCACTTGCCGTTACAGGGGGTTAGCTACGGGCCAAACCCGGACCGGGCAGAAATTTGAAATTTAATCAATGGGATATAAGGATGTGCAGGCATGAACAGGACTTCTCCGGCTAGCGCCAGATCCGGCGCACATAGCGCGCTGACGACGCTTTTCAGGTGGCTGCTGTTATGCGGTCTCTTGGTTAGCGGGGCTGTTGTCCCGGCTGCCGCCCGCAGCGGCGGAGTCGATGCGGTGCTGCTGATCGACAGTTCCGGCAGCATGGCGAAAAATGATCCCGACAAGCTGCGTGTCCCTGCTGCGAAAATGTTCATGTCACTGCTCGGCAGTGATGACCGCATCGGCCTGATCAGCTTCAGCGACAACGGTTACCCGGTGTTGCACCTGACGGCACCCGATCCGAAAACCAGTGCACGGATTCTTGCGTCCGCTGACCGGGTTTCGTCGAAGGGTGTTTATACCAACCTCTATGCCGCGATGGACAAGGGTCTGGCGATGCTGGAGAAGGAGGGCAGGGACGGTCAGCAGCCGATGCTGGTGCTGATGTCGGATGGCAGGATGGACGTCGGTAACACTGACGAGGACTGGGCGCTGACGCAGAAGTTGCGGGAAGAACTGATTGCGAAGGCGAAGGCCCGGGGTGTGAAGGTGTACACCATTGCGTTTACCGAGGCGTCCGATATCGATTTGTTGCGCGATATCGCAACGCAAACCGAAGCACTGTTCAAGCTGGCGCGAAACGACCGCGACCTGCACGAAGTGTTCGGGGCGATTTTCGAGAGCGCCAAGGACCCGGATATGCTGCCCGTCAAGGGGGGCGAGTTCCAGATCGATGCGTCAATCGATGACGTGACCATTGTGTCGTCCAAGGACCGGGAAGATGTGCGTATTTACCTTCCGGCGCCGGCCGGCAAGAAATACAGTCACGCACACGAGGACGACAAACACAGATGGTACTGGTC
>CAYSRA010000038.1:0-22806 GCA_964433205.1 uncultured Thiohalobacter sp.
CGCGGCGCAGCGCTTCGATGACGGGTCGGGTTTCGGGCATGACGCCGCGCCACAGCCGAAACGATTCGGCGGCCTGCTCGACCAGCATGCCCAGTCCGTCGATTGCGCTGGCGGCATTGCGTTCCGTGCAGTAGCGCACGAAGGCCGTGGGCTCGGACGCGTACATCATGTCGTAGCAAACGCAGTGCTCATTGATCACGCCCTCGGGTAGCGGCGGCACTTCTCCGCCGAGGCCCGCGGCGGTCGCGTTGATGACGACGTCGAATTCGTCTTGCAGTGTATCGAAACCGCTGGCGCTGAGCCGGCCGTGTCCGGCAAAACGTTCCATCAGTTCCTGGGCACGCGATACCGTGCGGTTGGCAATGTGCAGCGAGGCCGGTTGTTGCTCCAGCAACGGCAGCAGGACGCCGCGCGCGGCACCACCGGCACCCAGTATCAGAATTCGTTTATCTTTCAGTGTTACGCCGTGGTTGTTTGTGAGGTCGCGGACCAGCCCGACGCCGTCGGTGTTGTCGCCGTACAGGGCGCCGTCTTTCAGCGTCAGCGTATTCACGGCGCCAGCCAGATCAGCGCGCGTGCTTAGTTGATCCGCGAGCTGCCAGGCCTGCTGTTTGAACGGCACGGTAATATTCAGGCCCTTGCCGCCATCCCGGAAAAAGAAACCGGAGACGGCCTCGGCAAAACCGTCCTCCGGCACCAGTAACGCTTCGTAGCGCAACGACTGGCCGGTTTGTTCGGCAAACAGGCTGTGGATCAGCGGTGACTTGCTGTGCGCGATCGGGTTGCCCATGACCGCATAGCGGTCTGTGCCGTCGCTCATTCTTCGCGCAACCACTGCGCGGCGCGTTTGGCGAAGTAGGTCAGGATACCGTCGGCGCCAGCACGTTTGAATGCCAGCAGCGACTCCATGATGACCGCCTTCTCATCCAGCCAGCCGTTTTGCGCAGCGGCCATCAGCATCGCGTATTCGCCGCTCACCTGGTACACGAAGGTGGGTGCGCCGAACTGGTCCTTGACGCGTCGCACGATGTCGAGGTACGGCATGCCCGGCTTGACCATCACCATGTCGGCACCCTCCTCGAGGTCGAGGCTGACTTCCCACAGTGCCTCGTCGCTGTTGGCCGGATCCATCTGATAGCTGTACTTGTTGCCGCCGCCGAGGTTGGCCGCCGAGCCGACGGCATCGCGGAACGGTCCGTAGAAACTCGACGCATACTTTGCCGCGTAGGCAAGGATGCGGGTATTGCGGTGGCCCGCGGCTTCCAGTGCACTGCGGATCGCGCCGATGCGCCCGTCCATCATGTCGGACGGCGCCACCACATCGGCACCGGCCTCGGCGTGCGACAGGGCCTGTTTGACCAGCACTTCAACCGTCTCGTCGTTCAGCACATAGCCGGTCTCGTCGATCAGGCCGTCCTGGCCGTGGCTGGTGAAGGGGTCGAGTGCCACGTCGGTGATCACGCCGAGTTCCGGCAGCTGGCGTTTAAGTTCGCGTACGGCGCGCTGCGCCAGGCCGTCGGGGTTGAAGGCTTCGGCGGCATCGTCGCTCTTGGCCGCGGGTGGTGTCACCGGAAACAGCGCCACCGCGGGCACGCCCAGTTCGTGCAGTTCACGGGCTTCCTCAAGCAGCAGGTCGATGCTGAGTCGTTCCACGCCGGGCATCGAGGTTACGGCCTCGCGCTGTTTTTTTCCTTCCAGCACGAACAGTGGACAAATCAGATCGTCTGCGGCAAGCCTGGACTCGCGCATCATGCGGCGTGAAAAGTCGTCGTGGCGCATACGCCGCATGCGCACGCCGGGGTAGCGGCCACGGCCGGTTTCGAATTGGGACACGTTGTGACTCCCTGTTGATCGTAGGAACCCGAGTGGCGACAGTGTACCCTGTGTGCTGTTGCAGAACTATGTTGCGGAGTGTGATTTTGCCGGCACCGGAGCCTCTGTTGCAATTGATGTCGGACAGCGAGTTGTCGCTGGCTGACTGGTATGGCGAGCCGCTGGATGACGCCGTGGCGGGCCATTGGGCGAAGCGCCTGCAGTCGCCGCAACGGCGTAGCTGTACCCATGCCTCGCGACGGTTTAGAGATCAGTTGGCAGAACTGGTGGCGCGCTACTGGTCCGGACGCGATGCTGAAATGAGTTATCACGGCCTGGTCGCCGCAGCGGCGGACAATTTCGAGCGTGCGTTGCTGGAACTCTGTTACGGCCAGTTGCTGCTGGCGCGAAAGCTGGTGCCGGCCCGCGGACATCTTGAGCAGGGCTTCGCGTTAGCGGCGCACCTGCTGTCGCCGGATGACTATTTCCACGTGATGAAACGGCATCAGCTGCTGGCGGTATTACCACTGTCCGGACGGGCGGCAGAGCCGTCGCGACTGGACGCATTGCTCAGGGAAGCCGGCGTCATCGAGCGGCTGGTCGGACCGGGAAAGTGGCGCGAGGTTCGACCCTCGGACGGCAAACATCGGGACACGCTGGGTTAACGACAGTGGCCGGCGGTATTTTTTTGTCGGTCGCCGGCAATCCGCCGGTTTTTTGCTGGCAGGTGCGCCGGGAATTGCCAGTCAGCACAGGTTGTAGCCCCGCCAATATTACGGAAGTGCTTGTATTACAAGATAATGTGAATATTTCGTGAAACCTGGCATTGCCCTTGCATTCACCACAAGCAAGGAACGGGAAGCGGCAGCCAGGGGATGGCTAAAGAAAACGCCGGACCGACCGCTACAAGGGATAAGGTCGGTAATCCCGATCCATGGATGGAACTCGATTTGGACTGCGCCTTCTAACGTAACTGAAGGTGCACTCCAAAGCAGACGATTTCATTGTTGTGTGACCGACTCCTCCGACGCTGAAAAGCGTTTTTCGCCCCACCAAATTTGGTGGGGTTTTTTTTGTCCAGCCCCTGCAGTCGATCAGTCTTCGACCACGACCATTTCAAAATCCGCCTTCGAAACGCCGCATTCCGGGCATTCCCAGTCCTCCGGCACGTCTTCCCAGCGCGTGCCGGGCGCGATACCGTCATCGGGCCAGCCCTCGGCCTCGTTGTAGACGAATCCACAGATCAGGCATTCCCATTTTTTCATTGTCCGTTCCTTTCCTAACGTATGTTCTGACTCAGGTTTATGCCGCCAGTATATCAGTTGACGGCAAAAGTCAGCCGGACGACTCATACGGGTTTAGTTTTGCCCGACCGCTGCCGCTAACTCCTCCAGGCCACTCTGTATGCAGGAGCTATGGGGTGTGGTTCATACTGTCATGATCGTTTATGCACGGAAGCGACCTGTTTCCCGGGGAGACACGATGAAAAACGTTATTTCACTTATTTTGCTGGTGCTGTTCTCGACCGGCCTGATGCGTCCGGTGCTGGCTGAATCGCAGCCGGCACTGCACTGGGTCGGCTGTGGCATTTCCAAGAAAGCCTACCTCGTCTCGCTCGCCAGGGCTTACGAGAAGAAAACGGGCATTGTGATCGACGTCCAGGGTGGCGGGGCCACGCGCGGTATTCGCGATGTGGCGAACATGTCAGCTGACATTGGTGGAAGTTGCCGGCGCAAGCTCCGTGGTGTTGCCGAGGAAAGCGGTGTGGTGCAGGTGCCGGTCGCCTGGGACGCGCTGGTCGTTATCGTGAACAAGGACAATCCTGTGAGTAACATTTCGCTCGACGATTTGCGCAAGGTCTACCTTGGCAAAATCGAAAACTGGAAGGAACTGGGTGGTGATGACAGGCCGCTGCGGCTGTTCGTCCGCAAGGGCAAGATCTCGGGCGTGGGGAGCACCACGCGCAAATTGCTGTTCGATGACTACAACCAGGAATTTGTCGCCAGCCAGCTGTTCGATTCATCGGGGCCGCTGGAAAAACAGGTGGAAGCCGAGCCCGAAGCCATCGCGATTTCCGGCATCAGCAGCGCGCGCAAGCGTAACGTAAAGATCCTCGATCTGGAAGGCAAGTCGCCCAGTTACGAAAACGTTCAGACCGGCAAGTACCTGCTCTACCGGCCGTTGTACCTGGTGTACAACAAGGACAGCGAACACGCCGACATGGCCCGGGAGTTCATCCGCTTTGCCGGCAGCAAGGAAGGTCGCGACGTGATACGTGCGAACAATACGGTGCCGTATCTCGAAGGACTGAACCTGCTGCGCGTCAAGCTGAAGGAATCAAGAATGGCGCGTGACGGCGGTCTTCACTGAGAGACAGACCGTTCTGATTGCCCGGGCGCGCGAGGTACGAAGCTCGCGCGCCGTTTCATACCCATTCCCGCGGCTTCAAAAAGGTTTCGTAGAGCACAGCCTCCGGGCTGCCGGCCTCGGGATGCCAGTCATAGAGCCATTTGACCAGCGGCGGCAGTGACATCAGGATGGACTCTGTGCGTCCTCCGGTTTGCAGGCCGAACAGGGTGCCGCGGTCGTAGACCAGGTTGAATTCCACATAGCGGCCACGTCGGTACAGCTGAAAATCGCGCTCCCGTTCGCCCCACCCGATATCCTTGCGCTTCTCCACGATGGGAACATAGGCCGGCACGTAGTGATCGCCGACGCTGCGCATGAAGGCAAAGCTGTCGGCAAAGCCGGGCGCATTGTAGTCGTCGAAGAACAGTCCGCCGACGCCGCGCGCTTCATTGCGGTGTTTCAGGTAGAAATATTCGTCGCACCATGTCTTCAGGCGCGGGTACAGGTCGTCGCCAAACGGGTCGCATGCGGCTCTCGCGGTGCGGTGCCAGTGCACGGCGTCTTCCTCGAAGCCATAGTAGGGGGTGAGGTCGAAACCGCCGCCGAACCACCATACCGGCTCGGCACCCTCCTTTTCGGCGATGAAAAAGCGCACGTTGGCGTGCGAGGTCGGCACGTAGGGATTGCGCGGATGGATCACCAGCGACACGCCCAGCGCCTCGAAGCTGCGCCCCGCCAGTTCCGGCCGGTGCGCGGTCGCCGATGCCGGCAGCTTGCCACCGTATACGTGCGAGAAGTTAATGCCCGCCTTCTCGAATACTGCGCCCTCTTCCAGCACCCTCGAGCGCCCGCCGCCGCCTTCCGCCCGTTCCCAGCTGTCTTCGCGGAATGGCTGGCCGGGTTCGAACGCCTGCAGCGCTGCGCAGATACGGTCCTGGAGGTCTGTCAGGTAGTTGCGGACGGTCTGGATGTTTGGTGTGTTGTTGTTGCTGTCTGGCATGTCGGTTCCGCTCAGCGAATCACGCGGCCGCTTTCAAGGTCGCGTATCCGGGTGGGTTGTTGCAGCCCGCCCAGCTCGCCGGGCAGGCAGTAGTCGATTCCGGTCGGGAAGCGTAACCGGATTTGCAGCCGCGAGCGAGCCGGCGGTTTGCCGGCGGGGTTGGCGCTGGTGGAGACCAGGGCACGCCCGGCTGCGAGACACAGTCGTTGAACCACCGGGTGAGCGCTGACACGTACCGCCAGTGTGTCACGACCGCCGGTCAGCCAGTCGGGGCAGTGTTCGGCCGCGGCTACCAGCCAGGTGTGTGGCCCGGGCCAGCTCCGTTCGAGGCGTTGCAACTGCCGGCGGGGCAGGGGGGCGATCCAGGGCTGTAACTGTTGCATTGACGCGGCGACCAGGATCAGGCCTTTTTCCACCGGTCGTCGCTTGAGCGCCAGCAGTCGCATCACCGCGCGCGGATTGGCGGGATCGCAGCCCAGCCCGAACACCGCTTCCGTGGGATAGGCAACGATACCGCCGCGCCGGATGCAGCGCGCCGCCTGCGATACCTGCCAGTGTGACGGAAAGCGGCTCAATCGGCGCTACTGGCTTCTTCTTCGGCCTCGTCCTGCTCGAACGGCTCGGCGAACGAGCAGTCCTGTTGCGGGCACACCCGCTCGGCGCCACGCTTCTTGGTGGTCTTGATGGTCAGGATCGGCCAGTTACACTGCGGGCAGGGGCCTTCCACCGGCTCGTTCCACACCGCGTAGTCGCAGTCCGGGTAGGTGGAGCAGGAGTAGAAGATCTTGCCGCGCCGCGACTTGCGTTTGAGCATGGTGCCCTTGTTGCACTTCGGGCAGGTGACGCCGGTATCTTCGGGTTTTTCCAGCGGCTCGATGAACTTGCACTTCGGGTAGCTGGAGCAGCCGATGAACTTGCCGTAGCGGCCGGTGCGGATGATCAGCGGCGAGTCGCATTCCGGGCAGGTCCGGCCCTCGATCACTTCCGGTTCGTTGCTTTCCCCGTCCTCGCCGAGGTTGCGGGTGTAGTCGCACTCCGGGTAGCCGCTGCAGCCCACGAAGCGACCGCGCCGTCCCAGGCGGATGTTCAGCGGCTTGCCGCACTTGGGACAGTCCTCGCCCAGTGGTTCGGTGGTGACCTCGCTGCGCGACACGCTTTCTTCCTTGTCCCTGACCAGTTCCTTGAACGGGTACCAGAACTCCTTCAGCAGCGGGATCCACTCCTTTTCGCCGCGCGACACGGCGTCAAGCTCGTCCTCCAGACGCGCGGTGAAGTCGTAGTCCACGTACTTGGTGAAGTGCTTGGTCAGGAAGTTGCTGACGATGCGCCCGACGTCGGTGGGCTGAAAGCGCTTCTTCTCCAGCGTGACGTACTCGCGCTGCTGCAGCGTGGAAATGATGGTGGCGTAGGTCGACGGACGGCCGATGCCGTGTTCTTCCAGGGTTTTCACCAGGCTGGCCTCGCTGTAGCGCGGCGGCGGCTCGGTGAAGTGCTGTTCCGGACGGATTTTCTTCAGGTCCACGACGTCGCCCTTTTCCAGCGGCGGCAGGCGGTTTTCCTCGCCACTCTTGCGTGCGTCATCGACGCCTTCCTCGTAGACGGCCATGAAGCCGGGGTCGGCCACGGTGGAGCCGGTGGAGCGCAGCACGTTGCCCTTGCCGACCTTGAAGTCCACGCCCACGGTGTGGATGGTGGCGTGGGTCATCTGGCAGGCTACGGTGCGTTTCCAGATGAGGTTGTAGAGTTTGTACTGGTCCGAACTCAGATGCTTTTTGATCTCCTCGGGAATGTTTCTCGCCGAGGTGGGGCGGATCGCCTCGTGGGCTTCCTGTGCGTTCTTGGCCTTGGTCTTGAAGTGGCGTGGCTTGTCCGGCAGCGCCTGCTTGCCGTAGCGCTCGGCGATCAGTTCGCGCAGTTCGTCCAGCGCCTCGTTGGCAAGATTCACCGAGTCGGTACGCATGTAGGTGATCAGACCGACTGCGCCTTCACCGATGTCGATACCTTCATACAGTTGCTGCGCCACGGTCATGGTGCGTTTGGTGGTGAAACCGAGCTTGCGCGAGGCTTCCTGTTGCAGCGTCGAGGTCGTAAACGGGGCCGCCGGGTTGCGCTTGCGCTGCTTCTTCTCGATGGTGCTGACGGTCAGCTTGCCCTGCGCGGCTTCCAGCAGTTCCTGCTCCGCCTCTATGGCAGGCTGCTCCTTGCTGATGGAGAACTGGCTGAGTTTCTTGCCGTGCAGGTGGGTGAGTCTGGCGGTGAACGCCTGCTGGTCCTTCTCCAGGTCGGCCTCGATACTCCAGTACTCGCGCGGCCTGAATTTCTCGATCTCTTCCTCGCGCTCCACGATCATGCGCAGCGCCGGACTTTGCACGCGGCCCGCGGACAGCCCGCGGCGGATTTTCTTCCACAGCAGCGGCGACAGGTTGAAGCCGACCAGGTAGTCCAGCGCACGGCGCGCCTGCTGGGCGTTGACCATGTCGATCGAAAGCTCGCGCGGGTGTTCGACGGCGTCGTTGATTGCGCGCTTGGTGATTTCGTGGAACACCACGCGGTGTGTTTCCTTGTCCTTGAGTACGCCGCGCTCCTTCAGCAGTTCCAGCAGGTGCCAGGAGATCGCCTCACCCTCGCGATCCGGGTCAGTCGCGAGGTACAGGCTGTCGGCCTTCTTCAGTGCCTTGACGATGGCATCGACGTGTTTGGCGTTGCGCTCAATGACCTGGTACTTCATGGCGAAATCCTCATCGGGTTTCACCGCGCCCTCCTTGGGCACCAGATCGCGGACGTGACCGTACGAGGCCAGGACTTCGAAGCCCTTGCCGAGGTATTTCTTGATGGTTTTCGCCTTCGCCGGCGATTCCACTATTACTAGGTTTTTGCTCATAGCCTGTATAGCTAAAAAGCCGCACAGGGTGCGGCTTGATGCTGAATTTGTATGTCGTTTCGGTTAGTGCAGGTAGCCACCCGGCACGCTGTCAAACACCAGATCTTCCATCCACGCATAGGCGGCTTCGGCACCGGGCTGGTTGAACAACACCATCAGAATCACCCATTTCAGCTGGCTGATGTCGAAGTCGTCGGTCTCCAGCGCCATGGCGCGCTCGATGGCGCGTTCGCGCGAATCCGGCGGCAGGATGCCCATCTGCTCGAGGAACAGCAGGAATCCACGGCTCTCGGTGTCCAGCCGCTCGCATTCGCGGTCCGAGAAGATGCGAATGGCGTTCTCTGTCTGCGGCGACTGGATTTCGTGTTCCTGCACCGCAAGACCTTCAAGCCATTCAAAGGCCTGGTTGATTTCCAGAGACGGGAACCCGGCTTCCACCAGTTCGGTGTGCAGTGATTCGCGATCCGGACTCAGATCGGTTTCTTCATCCATGTAATAGTGCTCGAACAGATACATCAGCACGTCAAACATATTTTCTTTCATTTCAGGCCTCTATCGTACGCGGGTATAACGCCCGCCGGCGCCGGAATCGAGATGGCCATCCAGTTCCAGCATGAGCAGCATGGAGGAAACCTCTTCCGGCGTCAATCCGCTGCGCTGCACCAGTTCGTCCACGGAAACCGCTTCATAGCCCATGCAGTCCAGCAGCTGCCGGTAATCCTCGGCAAGTGTTGTGGTTTTGTCGGGGGGTGTGAGCGCCGCCGTATGTGGATTACGCGAGTCCGTGATGGTGGCGCTCGTGGTTCCGGGTCTGACCAGCGGCGCCAGTTCCTCCAGTACGTGCTGCCCGGTTTCCACCAGCTTGGCGCCTTCGCGGATCAGGGCATGGCAGCCGCGCGCCAGCGGGTTGTGGATCGAGCCGGGGATGGCGAACACTTCGCGACCCTGGTCGCGGGCCAGCCGTGCGGTAATCAGTGATCCCGAGCGCAGTGCAGCTTCCACCACCAGCGTACCGATGCTGAGGCCGCTGATAATGCGGTTGCGGCGCGGGAAATTGCCGGCCTGCGGCGGAGTGCCGGGTGGAAACTCGGACACCAGCGCGCCGCTGGTGGCAATTCGGTGTGCCAGCTCCCGGTGGCGTGCGGGGTACACCCGGTCCAGCCCGGTGCCGGTCACGGCGACGGTGCCGCCCTGGCCGCCGAGTGCGCCCTCGTGGGCGGCGGCGTCGATGCCGGTGGCCAGCCCGCTGCAGATAGTCAGGCCGAAATCCGCCAGGTAGGCCGCGAACTCGCTTGCCAGCGCGGCGCCGGAGGTGGTCGGATTGCGGCTGCCGACGATGGCCAGTTGTGGCTGGCCCAGGTAATCCGGGTCGCCGTGCACGAACAGCAGCGGGGGCGGGTCCGGGATTTCTTTCAGTAGCGGCGGGTAGCGCGGATCGTCGAGGGTGATGATGTGGTTGCCCGGCCCCTCGGCCCAGCGCAGGTCGGTTTCGATGTCTTGCCGGCCCGGCTGGCGGAAACCCTCCAGGCTTTGTTCAGGAACTCCGGCCTGCCGAAGCTGTTCCGGTGAGGCTGCAAACGCCGCTGCCGGGGTCCGGAAGGTTTCCAGCAGGCGCGTGATGCGGCGGCTCCCCATGCCGGGGACGCGGACCAGTGCCAGCCAGTGATACAGCGCATCACCCCGCGTGGCGTCGTTTTCAGGTGTTTCCGGGTGTGACCTCATCCTTGAGCGCCCCCAAATAAAAAACCGGTACCTCGAAGCATGATATTACCATGCCCGAAGGTACCGGTTATTGCCAGCGGTTAACGCCGGCGGGCGTTCACGGGGTACGGATGCGGTCGCCGACGTGCAGGGCGCTGGTCGCCTTCATGACCAGCGCAAAACTTACCTTGTCGAAGGTGCGGAACACCATCAGCAGGCCGGCGCGTTCATCCGGCAGCTGTACCAGGTCCTTGCTGTCCTCACTGACCTGGTCCGGAATCCTGGCGCCGCGCTGCTCAATCGCGAACACCGTGCCCACGTCGACATTCTCGCGCTTGCCGCGGTTGATGACCACGATGTGGTACTGGCCGATCTGGCTGACACCGTCGACGACAGAGATCACCGTGCCCTCGGTATCGCTTTTGCTCGCATGCGGCGTGAAATACGCGTAAACGTTTTCATGGCTCATTGGCATGACGCGGTCGCCGATGTTGATCTCGCGGGTGGTGCGGTCCAGTTTCACCGTAGACGGGTCGCCAAAGCGTTCGCTGCGTCCGTCACCCAGATACATG
Source organism: uncultured Thiohalobacter sp. (assembly GCA_964433205.1). Classification (GTDB taxonomy): domain Bacteria; phylum Pseudomonadota; class Gammaproteobacteria; order DSM-19610; family DSM-19610; genus Thiogranum. The sequence goes on from CAYSRA010000038.1 coordinate 10,316, forward strand.
GCCTCGTAGCCGAGCACTTCGCCGCTGTCCGGATCGACGTAAGCGTCGCCGGGACGGAACACGTTGTAGCGACTGCCCTGATCGGCGCTGATACCACGCACATAAATGCGGTCGCCGCCGCCGACGATCAGGTGTTCGCCTGCGCTGGAGACAACATAGGCCGCGTTTTCCATGGTGTTTTCATCCACCACCAGCGGCTGGGTCAGGAACTGCTGGATGGCATCGATGGGAATAGTCGGAATAGCCTTGTCCAGTCGTTCGACGCGGGCTTTGGGTGTCAGTTTGAAGGTGGCCTTGCCGCGCTGGAGGCGCAATTGCGGCTTGCCGTCGACATAAACCAGATTTATGACGTCGCCGGGGTAAATGAGGTGCGGGTTCTCGATTTGCGGGTTGGCGTACCAGATTTCCGGCCACAGCCAGGGGCTGTCGAGAAATTTCGCGGAAATATCCCAGAGCGTGTCGCCCTTGACGACGACGTAGCGGTCAGGATGTCCTTCCTTCAGTGCCACCTGGTCTGCGAATACCACTGTAGTCACAAGGGCCAGAGCCAGCGCCAGCGATTTGAGTATCGACATATGGGCGTCCCTTTATTACGTTCCGTTTTTTGTCTGTGTTGCGCGCCGGCCCACTGCCGACACAGTTATCCGGTGATAGTTAACGGCAGCCGGCCCGCGGAGTGTAGCGGAATTTGTTCCGCCACAAAATCGCGGGGATTGCGCAAACAGCCGTACGATCATTATGTTAGAGTATATTCACGGTACAGACAGTAGATTGTGACGTGCATCACATGGCGAAACTCGAAATCCTCCATTTTCCCGATTCCCGGCTGCGGGCCAAGGCCAGACCGGTGAGCGAAGTTGACGACGACGTGCGGCGGCTGATCGATGACATGTTTGAGACAATGTATGCGGCGCCCGGCATTGGTCTGGCGGCCATCCAGGTCAATGTCCACAAGCGCGTGGTGGTGATCGATGTGTCCAGGGAACAGAACGAACCGCGGGTATTCATCAACCCGGAAATACTCGAACGCGACGGCGAGGAGGAGATGGACGAAGGTTGTCTGTCGGTGCCCGGTATCTACGAGCGCGTGAAGCGCGCCGAACGCATTCGCGTGCGTGCGCTGGATCGCGACGGTCAGCCGTTCGAGCTGGAGGCAGACGGATTGCTCGCGGTGTGTGTCCAGCACGAGATCGACCACCTCGACGGCAAGTTGTTCGTCGATTATCTGTCGCAGCTGAAGCGCAACCGGATTCGCAAGAAACTGGAGAAGCAGGCGCGGCTGGGCATCGATGAAGAGTTGTCTGAACACCACTCGGAACCCGTTATCTAGTGCATTGTATCCACCCTGTGTCCGTCATTTCCGCCCGCCGCAACACCATTCCGGGTAGATGGCGGCGTGCCGGGCGCGGTTGACGCGATGCGCATCGTATTTGCCGGAACGCCGGATTTCTCTGTTCCCGTGCTGCAGGCTCTGCTGGACAGCGGCCACTCCGTGGCAGGTGTTTACAGCCAGCCCGACCGGCCGGCCGGCCGGGGCAGGAAACTTCGGCCCGGCCCGGTCAAGCAACTGGCCCTGCAACACGACATCCCGGTGTTCCAGCCGCTCAGTCTGAAGGGCGCGGCCGAGCAGGAGGAGCTGGCCGCATTGAAGCCCGATCTGATGGTGGTGGTGGCTTACGGGCTGATTCTGCCGCAGGCAGTGCTGGACCTGCCGCCGCTGGGTTGTGTCAATCTGCACGCCTCGCTGTTACCGCGCTGGCGTGGTGCAGCGCCGATCCAGCGTGCCATTCTGGCTGGCGACCGGGAAACCGGCGTGTGCCTGATGCAGATGGAGGCCGGGCTGGATTCGGGCCCGGTCCTGGCGCAGGTGCGGACTGAGATCCGTCCCGATGAAACGGGCGGTTCGTTACACGACCGTCTCAGTGTGCTGGCGGCGGACCTGCTGGCCCGGCATCTCGATGACCTGGCAGCGCGGCGACTGGAGCCCGTCCCCCAGGACGAATCACAGGTCACTTACGCCGCCAAGCTCGACAAGGCGGAAGCAGCAATCGACTGGAGCCGGGACGCCGAGGCGATCGAGCGCCAGGTGCGAGCCTTCAACCCCTGGCCGGTGGCGCAGGCAGGCTACCAGGGCGAAAAGTTGCGCATCTGGGATGCCCGGGCCATCGATAAGGCGCCAGCCGGCGCGCCGGGCGCCGTAGTGGCCGCCGGCCGCGACGGTATCGACGTTGCCTGTGGACGCGGCTGGCTGCGCCTGCGCGAAATCCAGCTGCCCGGCGGCAAGCGGCTGCGCGCGGCGGATTTCCTCAATGCCCGTTCGGTCGAGGGCGTGGTACTGGAATGAGGGTGCGCCCGCCACGCGAGCTTGCTACCCGTCTGGTGTTCCGGGTGCTCGAACAGGGCGAATCCCTGTCCGGTTTGTTGGCGGCGGAACTGGCCGGACTCGATGATCCGCGTCAGCGCGCCTTTGCCCGCGAACTGGTGCTGGGTACGCTGCGCTGGTGTGACCGCCTGGAATTCGTCCTCGCCCGGCTGCTGCAGAAGCCGCTGCGCAACAAGGACCGGGACCTGCACGCGCTGCTGCTGGTTGCCCTGTACCAGGTACTGATGCTCGACACCGCCGACCACGCTGCGGTCAGCGAGAGCGTGGAACTGGCACGCCGTTCCGGCAAGCGCTGGGCGGTCGGTCTGGTCAACGGCGTGCTGCGCAATGCGCTGCGCCAGTCGGATGCCTTGCTGAAAGCCGCTGACGCCGAACCGACGGCGCGCTGGTCCTGTCCCGAATGGTGGATTCGGCAGCTCAGGCGCGATTGGCCGGATCACTGGCAGCAGATACTGGAAGGGGGCAACCAGCGGGCGCCGATGGTGCTCAGGGTCAATCACCTGCAGGTTGCACGCGACGCGTACCTCACGGAGCTGGCAGAGGAAGGCATAGGCGCACACGCACACCCCCTGGTCGCCAGCGCCATCGAGCTGGATGCACCGGTTCCGGTCGATGCATTGCCGGGGTTTCGTAGCGGCAGGGTGTCAGTGCAGGACGCCGGGGCCCAGCTGTCAGCCGGCCAACTGAATCTGGCGCCCGGCCTGCGCGTACTGGACGCCTGTGCGGCGCCGGGGGGTAAAACCGCGCACATTCTCGAAACCGAAACGGACGTCTCGCTGCTGGCACTGGATAGCAGCCGTGAGCGACTGGGGCGGGTCGAGGATACCTTGCAACGTCTGGGGCTGAAGGCCGAATGCCGGTGCGCCGATGCCGGCAGCCCCGACGACTGGTGGGACGGCGGGCCGTTTGACCGCATTCTCCTCGATGCGCCCTGTACCGCCAGTGGCGTGCTGCGCCGTCACCCGGACATCAAGCGGCTGCGCCGTGAATCAGATCTGCAGCAACTGTCCGCGCAGCAGCAGCGACTGCTGAATGCGCTGTGGCCCTTGCTGGCTCCAGGCGGTATTCTGTTGTATGTCACCTGTTCGGTTTTCCGCCGCGAAAATTCCGGCGCAGTTGAAGCCTTCATGGCGCAGCATGATGATGCCGTCGAGTTGCCGCTGGAGGCAGAGTGGGGTGAGCAGCAGCCGGTGGGGAGGCAGTTGTTGCCCGGTGACCAGGGGATGGACGGATTTTATTACGCACGCTTGATTAAGGGTTCGGCAACCTCTTCGTGACGGAACACACGACAGCGACCATCAATGCTTATGCTACGCAGCGCCGCTGGCAGCTGTCGCTGTGGCTGCTGTCCTGTTGCCTGTTGTTGTCGCCGGCCTATGCCGGCGACGTGCAGATCCGCGATACCCGTACGTTGCTGGTCGACGGTGTCTACCGCGTCGGCGCGCGTGTGAATATTTCGCTCAATGACACCCTGAAGGACGCCCTGCACCACGGGGTGCCGCTGGTGCTGAAACTGCGTGTGGAAGTCGTTCGCGAGCGCAAATGGCTGTTCCCGGAACGGGTCGCGGAACTGGTGCAAACGTTTGAACTCGAATACCACGCACTTACCGAGAGCTACCTGGTGCGGGTGTCCAGCACCGGTACCCAGCACAGTTTCCGCACCCTGGACGACGCGCTGGCTTTTATCGGTAACGTGTACGACCTGCCGCTGATCGATGCAAACCTGCTGCGCGCGGGGCGCAAGTACTGGGTGCGCATGCGCGCCGACCTCGACGTGGAAGCCCTGCCCACCCCCATCCGGGTATGGGCCTACCTCGGCAAGGAATGGAGCCTGCAAGGCGACTGGCATAGATGGCCACTGCTGCCGTAAACCGTTCCTCCCGTTTCGGCATCCTGCCGATGCTGATCCTGTTTGGCATTCTGCTGGTGTCGCTGTCGCTGATGAGCGATGCGACCCACAACTCCGAGCGTTTCGGGCAGTTGTATTCGTGGCTGTTGCTGATCAATGCGCTGGGTCTGGTGGTGTTGATCGGACTGATTGGTACCAACCTGTTCTGGCTGGTGTCGCAGTATCGTGCGCGCGCGCCCGGCGCGCGCCTGACGTCGCGACTGGTTATCACCTTCGTCATACTGGCCGTGCTGCCAATTGCCGTGGTCTATTACTTTTCCCTGCAGTTTCTGCAGCGTGGTATCGATTCGTGGTTTGACGTCGAGATCGAGCAGGCGCTGGACGATGCGCTCGAACTCAGCCGCGGTTCGCTGGACGTGCGGCTCGGGGATCTGCTGCGGTTGACCGAGAAGGTGGCTTCGGAACTGGGCGACATGTCGCCAACGGCATTACCTTTCGGTCTTTACGACTTCCGTGTGCGTACCGGTGCCACGGAACTGACCGTGTTCGGCATGGACGGGCGCATCGTGGCGTCGAGCAGTGTCGAGGGCACCGATATCATTCCGCACCGGCCCAGTGACCCGGCCATGCTGTCCTTGACGCCCGGGCGCTCCTACGTGGCACTGGAGCCGATTGACGAAAAAGGGGGTTTGTATGTGCGTGCGGTGGTGCCGGTCAGAACTTTCCGGCGCGCCGCCGAGCCGCTGACCCTGCAGGCGCTCTACCCGATTCCGGAGCGGCTGGCACGGCTGGCCAGTAATGTCGAGAACCAGATCGTGCGTTACCGCAAGCTGGCCTACCTGCGCACGCCGCTTAAATACAGCTACACACTGACGCTGTCGCTGGTGGTGGTACTGAGTCTGCTGTCGGCGGTGTGGGCCGCGTTCTTCTCCGCACGCCGTCTGGTCGAGCCGATCGGTGTGCTGGCCGAAGGCACGCGTGCGGTCGCCGAGGGTGACTACAGTAAACGCTTGCCGGTGACCAGCGAGGATGAGCTGGGGTTCCTGGTGCGCTCGTTCAATGATATGACACGCCGCCTGTCACGGGCCCGCGACCAGACGCGGCGGGGTCAGCAGGCGGTTGAGAGCCAACGCGCCTACCTGGAAACAGTGCTCGGCAGCCTGTCGTCGGGTGTGTTGAGTATCAATGGTGCAGGCGAGTTGCGCACCGTCAATGAGTCCGCCTCCCAGATTCTCGGTATCGACCTCAGCCGCGAACTCGGCAAACCGCTGGCCGAAATTCAAGCAAGACACAAGTTCCTCGAACCGCTGTTTTCGCTGATTGCGAAACGCCATGCGGCGAATCGGCTGGACTGGCAGGAACAGGTCACCCTGTTCGACAGCGCCGGTCGGCACGTGTTGATGTGCCGCAGTACCGCCCTGCCGGTCAATGAAGAATCCTCCGGCGGCGAGGTGGTCGTGTTCGACGATGTGACGGACCTGATCCGCGCCCAGCGTGACGCAGCCTGGGGTGAAGTGGCGCGGCGGCTGGCGCACGAAATCAAGAATCCACTCACCCCGATTCAGCTGTCAGCGGAGCGTTTGCGCCACAAGTACCTGAAAACCATGGATGAGGCCGAGGCCGAGGTGCTGGATCGCGCTACCCGCACCATCGTCCAGCAGGTGGATACGCTGAAGGACATGGTCAATGCATTTGGCGACTATGCGCGTGCGCCCATGCTGCAGCTGGAGCCGCTGGATCTGCACGAACTGCTGCGCGATGTCGCCGAACTGTACCGGGGGTCGAGCCTGCAGATTCAGCTCGACCTGACCGAGCCGGCGCCCATCATCAGCGGCGACGCCGGACGCATGCGCCAGTTGCTGCACAACCTGTTCAAGAATGCGCTGGAAGCCGTGCGTGACCGCAACGACGGCGAACTCACTGTACGTACGCGGTGGGTGCTGGAGAATGGCGACCGGTTTATCGACCTCAGCTTTTCCGACAACGGCAGCGGCTTTTCGGACGACGTACTGGAACGGCTGTTCGAGCCTTACGTAACCACCAAGACACGCGGTACCGGTCTGGGACTCGCGATTGTGAAGAAGATTGTCGAAGAGCACAGTGGCCGGATACGGGCGCGGAATACCGAGCAGCACCACGCCTGTATCGAACTGCGATTTCATGCCGAAACCCGGCGCGCTATGTCATGATGTCGACAGCCCTGTGATGAATGTCGTATAAAGGCTTCCCGACCCAGCAAGAAACAGGTATTCACATGTCCTCCGGGCACATTCTGGTGGTAGACGACGAGCCGGACATCCGTAATCTGGTAAAGGAGATCCTCGAAGACGAGGGTTTCGAGGTCAGTGTGGCGGAGAGTGGTGAGGCGGCGCGACATGCCCGGCGAAAACGGCGCCCGGACCTGATACTGCTGGATATCTGGATGGACGATATCGACGGTATTACGCTGTTGCGCGAATGGTCAGAGGGGGGTGTGCTGCCGTGCCCGGTGGTGGTGATGTCCGGTCATGGCACGGTGGAGACGGCCGTCGAGGCTACCCGCCTGGGCGCTTACGATTTCATCGAAAAACCGATCTCACTGGCCAAACTGTTGCTGGTGGTCAACCGCGCGCTGGAATCCGAAAAGCTTCAACAGGAAAACCAGGGTCTGAAGCGGCAGGCGTTGCCGATCGTCGAGCCCGCCGGCAAGAGCGAGGTCATGCAGGCGCTGCGCGAACAGGCACAGCGCATTGCCCAGCACAATACCTGGGTGCTGGTCAGTGGCGAGCCCGGCTCCGGCAAGGAGGTGGTGGCACGCTACATTCACGCCCACAGCCCGTTACGCGATCAGCCCTTCGTGGAAGTGGCAGTCGGCTCCATGTCGCCGGAACATTCGGCGGCGGAACTGTTCGGCAGCGAAGACGAGAACACCATTACCTACGGGCGCCTTGAACAGGCCAACGGCGGCACCCTGCTGCTGGGGAACATCTCCGACATGGACATGCAGACCCAGTCACGCCTGCTGAGCGTGTTCCAGACCCATTCTTTCCTGCGCATGGGGGGCACCGAGCCGGTGCCGGTGGATATCCGCGTAATCGCGACCACTTCGAAGGATCTGGAAGAAGAGGTCAAGGCGGGACGCTTCCGCGAGGACCTGTACTATCACCTGAACGTCGTGCCGCTGAAAGTGCCGCCGTTGCGCGAACACGGCGAGGATGTTCCCGAACTACTCAATTACTACGTCGACCGCTTCGTGATGCAGGAGAACCTGCCCTATCGCGAATTTTCCATCGCCGCCCAGAACCGGCTGCGCAATTACAGCTGGCCGGGTAATATCCGTGAACTCAAGAATATGGTCCAGCGCCTGCTTATCCTTGGTCAGGGGCCGGTTATCGATGTCGACGAAGTGCAGGGCGCATTGCAACACCACCGCGCCCCCGCGGCCGGTAGCGAGGTAAGTACGGATTTGCCGCTCGACCTGCCGTTACGGGAGGCGCGCGAGCAATTCGAGAAAGTCTATCTCGAACACCAGTTGCAGGAGGTGGGCGGCAGCGTCGGCAAGCTCGCCAAGCGCGTGGGTATGGAGCGTACGCACCTGTACCGCAAGCTGCGCGGGCTGGGTATCGATTTCAAGAAGGGCGGTGACTGATCCGTGAAAATCATTATCCTCGGCGCCGGGCAGGTGGGGTCCTCGGTCGCGCAGAACCTGGCCAGCGAGGCCAACGATATTACTGTAGTCGACCACCGCTCCGATATCCTGCAGGATTTGCAGGACCGTATCGATATTCGCACCGTTACCGGCCACGCCTCGCATCCGGATATCCTGACGCGCGCGGGCGCAGAGGATGCCGACCTGATTCTTGCCGTCACCAACAGCGACGAAACCAATATGGTGGCCTGCCAGGTGGCCTACACACTGTTTCACACGCCGATCAAGATTGCCCGGGTGCGCTCGCCCGAATACCTGAAGTACCCCAAGCTGTTTACCCAGGAAGCGTTGCCGGTCGACGTGTTTATCAGCCCGGAGCAACTGGTGACAGACTACATCGAGCGCCTGATCGAGCAACCCGAGGCCCTGCAGGTGCTGGATTTTGCCGGTGGTCGGGTGCAGCTGGTGGCGGTGCGCGCGGTGCGCGGCGGGCCGCTGGTCGGGCAGGAGTTGTGCGAGTTGCGGCAACACATGCCCGGGGTGGAGGCGAGGGTTGCCGCCATCTTCCGGCGCGGCAGCGCCATTCTGCCGGAAGGTAATACAGTCATCGAAGCGGATGACGAAGTCTTTTTCATCGCTGCGCGCAAGCATATCCGTGCGGTGACGAGTGAGCTCCGGACACTCGGCAAGCGGGTGCGGCGAGTGATGATCGCGGGTGGCGGGAACATCGGGCTGCGGCTCGCGGTAGCGATTGAAGGTCGTTACCAGGTCAAGCTGATCGAGCGTAACGCCGAAACCGCGCGTCGGCTTTCCGAACAACTGGGCTCCAGTATTGTATTGCTCGGCGACGCGGCGGATGAAGAGCTGCTGATCGAGGAGAATATCGAGAACACCGACGTGTTCTGCGCGCTGACCAATGACGAGGAAGCCAATATTCTTTCCGCCATGCTGGCGAAGCGGCTTGGCGCGCGCAAGGTCATGTCGCTGATCAACCGGCCGGCCTATGTTGACCTGGTGCAGAGCGACGCCATTGATATCGCTGTGTCGCCACAACAGGCAACCATCGGCAGCCTGCTGACCCACGTGCGGCGTGGTGACGTGGTGGTGGTGCATTCGTTACGCCGCGGCGCAGCGGAGGCCATCGAGGCGGTGGCGCACGGCGATTACAAGACCTCGCGCGTAGTGGGGCGCACCGTGGGCGAAATCCGTTTGCCGCCAGGTACGACGATTGGCGCTATCGTACGCGGTGAGGACGTGCTGATCGCGCACCACGACACGGTGATACAGAGCGAGGATCACGTCATTCTGTTCCTGATCGACAAGAAGCAGATCGCCGAAGTCGAGCGCCTGTTCCAGGTCGGCGTCACCTTCTTCTGAAGCGTCCCATACCATGAGCTTCGGCACCATTCAGCGAATTCTGGGGCTGCTGCTCATGGCGGCAAGCTTTATTATGGTGCCGCCGTTGCTGATTGCGCTGTGGCTGGCGGAAGGCACCCATACCGCCTTTATGACGGCTTTTCTGGGGGTGATGCTGGTAGGGGTGCTGTGCTGGTTTCCGGTGCGCAGCCAGCGTCGTGAACTGCGCGTGCGTGACGGCTTTGTCGTAGTGTCACTGTTCTGGGTGGTACTGGCGCTGGTCGGCTCGTTGCCGTTCTCGCTGGCCGACCACCCGCACATGAGTTTTACCGATGCCATGTTTGAATCCATGTCCGGGCTGACCACGACCGGTGCGACGGTGATCACCGGCATCGACCGGCTGCCGCGTTCCATCCTGTTTTATCGCCAGGAATTGCAGTGGGTGGGGGGTATGGGAATCATCGTTCTGGCTGTCGCCGTGTTGCCGATGCTGGGCATCGGTGGCATGCAGCTGTATCGGGCCGAAACGCCGGGGCCAATGAAGGACAGCAAGCTGACCCCGCGCATTACCGAGACCGCCAAGGCGCTCTGGTACATCTACCTGACGCTGACGGTAAGTTGTGCGCTGGCCTACTGGTTCGCCGGCATGGACGGGTTCGATGCCATTGCGCACAGCTTTTCTACGGTGGCAATTGGCGGCTTCTCGACCCACGATCTGAGTATCGGTTACTTTGAGAGTACCGCCATCGAGCTGGTCGCGGTGGTGTTCATGCTGCTGGCCGGGATCAACTTCTCCCTGCACTTTGTTGCCTGGCGTTCGCTCGACCCGCTGGCCTACATCCGCGATTCTGAATTCCGGGCATACATGGTTGTGCTGGGGCTGGCAGCCGTTATCACCGTTTCCTACCTGTACCTCAGCGGCACCTTCGAGAATTTTGGCGACGCCCTGCACCACGGCGTGTTTCAGGTTGTGTCGATCGGGACGACGGCCGGGTTTACCACCGCGGAGTATTTTCACTGGCCGGGTTTCCTGCCGGTAATGCTGCTGTTTATCAGTTTTATCGGCGGATGCGCCGGCTCCACCGGCGGCGGCATGAAAGTGATCCGTTTTCTGCTGCTGTTCAAGCAGGGCATGCGGGAAATCAGTCGTCTTGTGCATCCGAACGCCCAGATCCCCGTTAAGGTGGGAAATAAAGCCATGCCAGAGCGGGTTGTTGAGGCTGTATGGGGTTTTTTTGCGACCTATATCGGCTGTTTTACGCTGATGATGCTCGGCCTGCTGGCGACAGGGCTGGACCAGGTAACCGCGTTTTCAGCCGTTGCCGCTTGCCTGAACAACCTCGGTCCCGGGCTCGGGGAGGTTGGCTACCACTACAGTGATATCAATAACACGGCCAAGTGGATACTGAGTCTGGCCATGTTGCTGGGGCGGCTGGAAATCTTCACGCTGCTGGTGTTGTTGACCCCGGCTTTCTGGCGGCGATGAAACAACAGCCCGATGTGTCCGGCTTGCCGGTGTGGGGAAACTGGCTGGCGCAGGATGCTGATGGAGCCTGGTGGGTCTACGAGGTCGAGCCGCTGGAGTATCATCATGGCTGGTATGAAAATGAGCTGGGACGCCGCCTGAAGGTCGCGAGCGGGCCGGTCAATCCGGAATGGCGCAAGACATTGAGGCGGGCTGGATGAGCATAATTGATAATCTGGAGAAAATGCTGGCTTCCGGCAGGGACAGCGCGCTGTTGAGGTACAGCCTGGGGATCGAGTATCAGCGCAAGGGCGACCTTGAAACCTCTGCCACGCATCTGGCCAGCGCGGTAGAGCAGGACGCAGAGTATTCCGCGGCCTGGAAGGCCTACGGTAAGGTACTGGTGGAGCTGGGTCGCGATGAACAGGCCGAGCAGGTTTTTCTGACCGGCATCGAAGTGGCTGAACAGAACGGTGATATCCAGGCCGCAAAGGAAATGAAGGTTTTTTTGAAGCGGCTACTGAAATCTGCATCGAAGGGCGGCTGATTGCATAGGAAGCTGCGCCATTTGGAAAATATCGCCTTTATGCGCTGTATTTTCCCACTTTATTCGAATAGACGGGACATATCGATAGCTTGTGGTTAATTTATAATAGATTTGTCATATTTTCAGACTCAGGTGGGGTTTTCATGTGTGTCGGCTGGTATCCAGTCAAATCGTTCCCTGATATGACAGGTCAGCTACAGGAGCTTTCAGGCGCTATACTTCAGCCAGGGCCGAGCAAGAGAGATTAGCCGTTATGGATACAGTAAAGACGCTGACACCAAAGGAAGCCTGGCAGCTGTTACAGGATGAGCCGCGCGCGGTACTGGTTGATGTGCGCTCTGACATGGAATTTTTGTTTGTCGGACACCCCGTGGGGGCAATTCACATCCCCTGGATCGATTATCCGGACTGGAATCTTAACCCCAATTTCGTTACCGAAATACGCAAGCTGGTACTCGGTGGCGTGTGTCACGAAGTGGTTGAATCCAGTGCCCCGATCCTGCTCATCTGCCGTAGCGGGAAGCGCTCGCTGGAGGCAGGTAATCTTTTGATTAAAGAAGGGTTTTGTGAGGTCTACAATATTGCCGAGGGTTTCGAGGGGGATCTCGACGAGCACCACCACCGCGGTACGACAGGTGGCTGGCGTTTCCATGGTCTGCCGTGGGAACAGTGCTGAAACGCGCCAGCCCCCTGCTGTCGATTTGCTGTCATTTGTTTGACCCCGAAAAACTCCGCTCCTATACTCGAACGCTGGGTGCCAACCCTCTGCCATTTTTCCAGGTTGCCATTTCGTAATCTGACGGTAGTGGCACTGAAGCCTGTTTGGGGTGCGGTCTTGTTACGCAGCGGCGCAGCATCCGCGTAAATTGTTAGAGAGCTATCCGTATAAAAAACGGCTAGGAGGAGAGAACTGATGTCAGATATGAACGAAGCACAAATGGACGAGTGGCTGAATAAGAAACTGGACGAACTGTTGCCGGCGAAGCTGCAGACCATCGACGAGTCACGTACACCCGCCATGTCTATTATTGCCACCAAGGGCACTCTGGACTGGGCGTACCCCCCTTTCATCCTCGCGTCGACATCTGCCGCGCTGGGCTGGGAGACCTCGATATTTTTCACTTTCTACGGCCTGTTGCTGCTGAAAAAGGAACTGCCCTGCGAGATCAGTCCGCTCGGCAACCCGGCCATGCCGATGAAAATGCCATTCGGTCCCAAGTGGTTCCAGAACATCAACTGGAACATGCCCAACCTGCTGATGGC
>CAYSRA010000039.1:0-22791 GCA_964433205.1 uncultured Thiohalobacter sp.
GCCATCCGTTATGCAGACTGCGCTGACGCGGAAGACTGCACGCTGACGCTGGCCGGCGAATCCTTTGCCGGTCGACCATTCGACGGTGAAGTCGGCACCGGCCAGTGCGTGCGCATCATGACCGGCGCAGTGATGCCGGCCGGGGCAGACACCGTACTGATGCAGGAAGTCGTCGAACGCGACGGCGAACAGATCCGTTTCACCGGCACCAAAGTCAGGGCCGGCCAGCACGTGCGCCACGTCGGCGAAGACACCAGGGCCGGCCAGCAGGTACTCGAACCGGGCAAGATACTGGGCGCCGCCGAGCTTGGCCTGCTGGCATCGGTGGGTGTGGGTGAAGTGCGCGTACGGCGCAGGCTGCGTGTCGCCTGCTTCTCCACCGGCGACGAACTCACCAGCGTCGGCACGCCCCTGCAACCCGGACAGATCTATGACAGCAACCGCTATGCACTGCACGGCATGCTGCACAACGCCGGTGTCGACTGTTACGACCTCGGCGTCATCCCTGACCAGCGCGACGCGGTACGCGATGCTTTCCGGCAGGCCGGCGCCATCGCCGACCTGGTTCTCACCTCCGGCGGCGTATCGGTCGGGGAAGCGGATTTCGTCACCGAAACACTGGAAGAACTGGGTGAAATCAATTTCTGGCGCATGGCCATGAAACCCGGCAAACCGCTGGCGTTCGGCTCGCTGGGCGACGCGGTATTCTTCGGGCTGCCCGGTAACCCGGTCTCCGCCATGGTGACCTTCTACCAGTTTGTGCTGCCGGCTATCCGCAAAATGCGCGGCGAACTGCCGCGCGACCCACTGATTTTCGAGGCGCGTTGCGTCAACCCGTTAAAAAAGGCGCCCGGCCGCACCGAGTTTCAACGCGGCATTCTGGAACGCGAGGCCGATGGCAGCTGGAAGGTCTCGACCACCGGCCTGCAGGGCTCGCACGTACTGAGTTCCATGAGCCACGCCAACTGCTTCATCCTGCTCGACGCGGAAAGTACCGGCGCTGACGAAGGTGACAGCATAAAGGTCCAGCCATTCAGCGATTTCTGAACGACCGGGTGACGGGGGTTACAGCCCCGTCATGATTTCTCTTTGGCCTGCTGCTCGGCGATGTCGGCGCGCACCTTGTCCATATCCAGCGCTCTGACCTGCTCGATCAGTTGATCGAGCGCCGAGGCCGGCAAGGCGCCCGCCTGTGAGAAAACCATGATCTGCTCGCGGAATATCGCCAGCATGGGAATGGACCGCACCTGGAAACTGGCGGCCAGCTCGGGCTGCGCTTCGGTATCCACCTTGGCAAAGGCAATGTCCGGATTGGCCTCCGAAGCCGCTTCGAACACCGGCGCAAAATTCTGGCAGGGGCCGCACCACGATGCCCAGAAATCGAGAAACACAATATCATTGTTCTCGATAGTCTCCTTGAAGTTTTCGTTATTGAGCTCGATCGTCGCCATGCGCTGTCCTGTTACATCGGTTTTTGAAAGTACAGCGAGTGTAACAAGCGTGCCCGGCGGGAAAAACCTTGAAAATAAACGGCGGGAAGAGTAGGAAACTCAGGTATCGCTGCGCTGGCGACGATCGTCGGACTTGTCGGCGGAGGCCTCTTCCTCGCGCTCGGAGGCAGTGTCTCCTGCGTAGGTGGTATCGAGTTCCACCCGGTTACGACCCAGCCGCTTGGCGCGATACAGGGCCTTGTCGGCACGCTCGATAAACGCACTCGCCGTTTCACCCGGTTTGTACAGGGACACACCGGCAGAGAACGTCGGCACCGGAATCAATTCGCCGTTGGCCTGCCAGCGTGTTTCCAGTGCCCGGTTTCTTACCTTGGTGAGCGCACGCAGCGATCCTTCGGCATCGGTGTTCGGCAGCAGCACGGCAAACTCTTCGCCGCCATAACGCGCCACCAGGTCGTGATGGCGGAAGATGGAAAGAATGTTTTTGGCATACAGCTGCAGGACTTCGTCGCCGCCCGCATGCCCGTACTTGTCATTGATCTGCTTGAAATGATCGAGGTCGATCAGCGCCAGTGACAGCGGGAAACCGTAGCGCTGTACACGCGCGACTTCGTCCTCTATACGGCGCAGGAACGCACGCCGGTTGGGCAGACCGGTCAACTCGTCGGTCAGGCTGAGTAATCGGACACGCGTCAACTCATCGCTGAGCTGGCGACTGTCGGACTCGATCAACTGCAGGTAGTGGTAGGTATTGTCGAGCTTCTCGGCGAGATCGTGGTGGCCCTTGGTCAGCTTTTCGATTTCGCGGATCAGCGTCCAGCGCAAATCTTCCAGTTCCTTGCCATCTCCGGCATGGCGCAGTTCACCCAGCACCACTTCCAGCAAAACGCCAAACTCCTCGTTCTGGGTAATGGTACCCTGCACCTGCTGGGCCAGTGTCGACTGTAACTTCTGGATATCGCGACGCTTGGAATCGAGGTGGCTGCGGTAAACATGGTCGACCCGGGTTTCATCTGCAGGGGCGCTGCCCTGTTCGGGAGCCGTGGTCTCGCCCGACGCCGACAATTCGACCTGTTCAACCGGCTCCGCCTCGTCTGCCACCCGACGCGCCCGGGCAGACTCTTCAGCACCAGCGAAAGGCCACTCCTGTTCGCCCACCGCTTCACCCTGCTCTCTCGCATCCACTTCCGGCGCGGGTGCAGCCTGCTCCGCTTCAACGGATGCCGGCACGGCCCCGGCCTGCTGTGGCGGTGCCGGGGTGGCAACTTCGGGCCCGGGTTCCGGCTCAGCCGTTCCCGCCACAGCCGGTTGCGGAGATTCTGCAGGTTCCGCCGGGCCTTCGATGATGCCAAACGCCTGTAACAGCGGATCGACAGCCTTACGGAACAGGCCCGAGTCCAGACCGCGAATCGCCTCGATCTGGGCGGCGTACAGTTCGACGTAGTCGCGCAGCGTTTCCAGGTCCCCCGCCGTCAGCGGGGGCTGGAGCCGGGCCTGTAACAGGCGGATCTGGACCTGCAACGGTGAGCCCTCGCGGAGATGGCGCAGGTAGGCGTCCAGCAACTGGTTGATCAGCGTGACATAGGCGCGTTCGACAACCTGGTGACTTTCCACCACGTCATCAAGCATTCGCTCGACCTGCCGATAGATGACGCTGCCGGTCTGCGAATGGCGCAGCGCATCCAGCATGCACATGATTTTGTGCACACCAGCCGCTTCAATCCCACTGAGATTTGTTGCGCCCATGCCTTACCCAAGCTCCTGCGACACTGACGTCCGTCCAGGACACCACTGTATTATTGTTATCGAATCTGTTTTGTTGTTATTTCACCCGGTCCGTACACCGGGATATACTCTTTCAGTCACTTAAGAAAGTTACTCCGGTTACAACGAAAGGACAAACGGCGCCCGGCCGGATTTCTGCGTCAGCCAATAAAGCTTTTGAAATTATTGAACAAACACAATTTTGCCGGATGATGCGCACGGACGCCGACGCGGCATTTTTTTGACAGTTATATCAGTAAAATAGCGACGATTCATTGCCACAACCCGCGTACAGGTCGCGACTGAACAAGCGTCTATAAGGACAATTTCTTACAAGTTAGCAGGCTAAATTCCGCGTCATTCAGCAGCTAATTTCGACAATGTTTCCGCGCAGCAATGTCGCCCCCGCCGACATATTTTTGACAGAAACGAGCAAAAAATCGCCGAAGCCCCCTCGGCAACCTGTCTGCTGCGATCAGCCCAGCGCCGCAAAAATGGCGTCGCGGATTTCCTCGACCTTGCCGATCCCCGGCACACGGATGTAACGCGGCGCACCCGGCCCACCTTCCCCGGCCCACTTCGAGTAGTAGCCGATCAGGGGCTCGGTCTGGTCGTGGTAGACCTGCAGGCGCTTGCGCACCGTTTCTTCCTTGTCGTCATCGCGCTGCACCAGCGGCTCGCCGGTTTCATCGTCCTTGCCTTCCACCCTGGGCGGATTGAACACGACATGATACGTACGACCGGAACCCGGGTGGACACGCCGCCCGCTCATACGCCGGATGATTTCCTCATCGGGGACATCGATCTCGACCACCGCATCGATATCGACGCCCTGCTCGCGGAGTGCCTCGGCCTGTGCCAGCGTGCGCGGAAAGCCGTCAAACAGGAAACCGTTGGCGCAGTCGTCTTCGGCAATGCGTTCCCTGACCAGCCCGAGAATGATGTCATCGGACACCAGTCCGCCTGCGTCCATCACCTTCCTGGCCTCGATGCCGAGCGGCGTTCCCGCCTTGACGGCCGCGCGCAGCATGTCGCCGGTGGAAATCTGCGGAATGCCGTAGCGTTCCTTGATGTAGTTGGCCTGTGTGCCCTTGCCCGCACCGGGGCCGCCCAGCAGTATAATTCGCATGGTAGTTGCTCCTTCTACAGTATCCCGGCAGCAGACCACGTCCGGCCGCTGTCAGGGCGATAACAGAACTTCCGATTATCCTCAGCACAGCACCCTGACAACACACAATAGAATATATACGGGGATGCGGAAGATTTATGAAGCCGCAGCAGAAATACGGCGGTCAGTTCAGCTGTATGCGCTGCCCCCACGGCACCTTGCCACGACCCTTGACCAGCCAGAGTACCGGGAAGTTCGGCTCCAGTTTCGGGAACTCGCCCTGGGCGTCGGTAAAATACACCAGCAAATCAGGCCGTTGGGTTTCCCTGTCGAGCCATTCAAATACTGGTGTGAAACGCGTGCCACCGCGCCCGTAAATCTCCCGGGGAAGCGTGAATTCTTCCCATGGCTCGTAGATCCACGGACCATTTTTGCACAATTCAGCATCGCAGGCGTGCAGGATCAGGCGCGCGCGGATCTGGCCCTTGATGGCATCGATCTCGGTCACGAACTCCTGCATCTCGGTGTCACTGATCGAACCGCTGGTATCGAGCACCACGGTCACGTTGACCTGGGCACTTTTCAGCGTCGGCAGAATGGCATTCCCTTCGCGCCGCGACGGGCGCTGGTAGCTGTAATCGTCGCGCGCCACCGCGGTCATATAGCGCGCCAGCAGCATGCGCCACGGCAACTGGGGTTGCAGCAAATGATCGACCAGCCGCATCATGGCCGCGCCCAGTTTACCGGCCTGCTTGGCCTGCTGGGCGGCACCCGCGAGCCGCTGCCGCCACTGCACCGCCAGCTGTTCCTGTTCGGTCTCGCTCAACGGTGCCGGCTGACCCCCTTGCTGCGGATCGGAATCCTCGTCCTGGGCAGCACCGCTGCCGCCGTCCGGATCATTCTCCTGCGACTGACTACCCGACGAACCCTGTGACTTGTCCTCCTGGTCGTAAAAGTGGTCGTCGTGGGTCTCCTCTTCGGTATTCTCGTCGATGAAGGGGTAGATCTCCTCGGCCATCATGCCCTCGAAACCGCTTTTCAGCAGCACGCCGGGCGGCGGCTTGAGACCGTCCTGGATCAGCAGCGGGTTGATGGCAAGGTCACAGGCAACGTCCCAGCGCTGTTTGACGCGGTGCTGGCGGCGTGCGAAGTGCGACAACGCGCAGTGCAGTGCTTCGTGCGCAAGCACGAACTGGGTCTGGTCCAGTGTCAGGTGGGCAATATATTCAGGATTGTAGTAGAGCGCGCGGACGTCGGTACCGATGGTTCTGCAACGCTCCGGTCTGGTCGCCTTCATCGGTAAGCGCAGCACCAGCGCACCGAGGAACGGCCGGTCGAGAATCAACCGGGTACGCGCGGCACTGAGCTTGGTTTCGATGTCGTCCGACATACTACATATCGAACAGCATGACGTCGGCGACCGCCTTTGCCCACTTCGCAAACTGGGGCACCTGGAACAGGTCCTGGCCAACGGCACGGTGCATGTCGGAAATCAGCATCACGCCCATTTCCCGCTGCGGAAACATCCCGGCGTAATCGACAATATGCCCGAATACCGTTTGCGCATCGTCATCGTCACGCACACGGATGGCGCGACCGACCAGCGCCGAGGCAACCGCGTACTGCAGATCGGTCTCTTTCGGCACACCGACCTTCTCGCCGCGGGTGATGGCGTCAATATCCGGCAACTTGTCGAGGTTGTCGACAAAGGCGTGCAGTTCGATGCCCGCTGCCGGTCCCACGCAGGCCTGCAGCGCCTCCACCAGCACCGAGGAATTACTGTCGAATTTCTGCAGGGCGCGGTGCGCAAACTCCCAGGAACGCGGCGACGGGAAGGCCACCGGGTTGTGGGCCGGGTCGAACTCAAACAACAGCTCCGGACGGAAACGCAGGAACGCAATCAGCCGTTCGTCGATACCGTTGGAATAGGCCCAGGCCACCCAGTCGTCGAGGTTGACGTCCAGTTCATAGTGCGAAAAACGGTTGGCCAGCGGCGCCGGCATGCTGTAGGTGACACCACGGTCGCCCTGGCGGTTACCGGCGGCAAAGATCGCCCAGCCCTCCGGCACCTCGTAGGCACCCAGCCGGCGGTCGAGAATCAGTTGGTAGGCGGCCGCGGAAACACTGGGCGGAACCGAGGTGATCTCGTCCAGAAACAGGATGCCCTTCTCGCCGTGGCGTTCGCGGTCCGGCAGCATCGCCGGCACCGCCCACTCGACGTTGTCGCCAACGCGGAACGGAATACCACGCAGGTCGGTCGGCTCCATCTGCGACAAACGGATATCGATGACCGGTACCTGGTGACGTTCCGCAATCTGGGCAACGATCTGGGACTTGCCCACACCCGGCGGCCCCCACAGCATCACCGGCGTATGCTGGCCGTGCTGGACGCTTTCAAATTCGGTTTCAAGGATGATCAGTAGCTGCAAAGGACGCATGTGTGCTCCGGTTATACGGCGGCACCCTGCCGCCTTCCGCAAAGTCGCAACATGTTACTGAAAGCGGCATGGAAATGCATGGACAACACAAAAATCCACCAGAACACAAGGGGTTAAACCGACGCCGTAAACGGATGCCGAAGAACCCCGGGAACTCCTCAATATTTCCCCTGCGCAGCCGTTACGGGAGATTATTATATCGACAACCAAACAGACGCTACATGCCTTTACCAGACATCAGTTTTACGCGCCTTTTATTGTGCTCATCAGACAAGGGAAAACTCGAACCGCTCCGCAAACGCTTTGACGCCGCCGGCATCGAGGTCGATTGCGTGACGCGTGCCGAGGACGCCCGGCGGCTGCTGTGGGAGCGCCACTACGATGGCATCGCCATCGACCTGCTGCTGGCCGACCGGGACGGCATTTCCTTTGCCATGGAATTGCGCCAGGAACACCCACATACTTCGGTGCTGGTGATATCCACAACCCATGACACACAACAGGGTGACAGTGGTCCGGACTGGCTGTCACGTTCCACCGATTACGCGCGCCTGATATTCGCGTTGAAGCAGGCCGGCCAGCGTGCCGCGGGGCGCACACCGAAAATTCTTCACGTGGAAGATGACGACAGCCTGGCGGAACTGGTCCAGAATACCATCGGCAACCAGACCGACCTGTTCCGCGCGCGTTCCGTGCAGGAAGCACAGATCGCCATGGCGCTGCGCGACTATGACCTGGCACTGATCCGCACTGCCGTACCGCAAACTAGCCTCACCTGGCAAAACACCCTGACCGGCCAAGACCCGCTCGAGATCAACACCGATCCCCGCAATGACCCGGTTCTGAATATCCTCAATAACCTGCGCCGGCCGGCATTCGTGCACGCGCCGGCCTACTGCTAGCCGCGTAACGGCGCCGGCTCACCGGTTTCGCGGAAATGCCGGTAATCCTCGATGATCAGGGCGTGATCGAATGCCAGCGGCGGGCAGTGCGCAGGATCGAACAACGCCAGCGCCGCCGCGTCGTCCTGCGCCCTCGGCTCGCCGCTTGCCGTCGCCACATAGACTGCACTGACGGTGTGCCCGCGCCGGTCGCGGGCGGGATCGGAATAGCAACCCAGCAACGCCCTGAGATCGACGTCGAGCGAAGTTTCTTCTTTCGCCTCGCGACGCGCGGCCTGCTCCAGGGTTTCCCCGACATCGACAAAGCCACCCGGCAATGCCCAGCCGCGGGGCTCGTAGCGTCGCTCGATCAGAACGATCGGCTTACCGGGCCGGTCGGTCATTTCAATAATGATATCAACAGTCAGTAACGGTGTTTCGGGGCGACTCACCGCGTCACCATTTCAGGTTGCGTAACTGGCGCCGGGACTTCTTGTCCGGCTTGCCTTGCGGGCGCGGGGTCGTGGCCATTGCCAGCCTGAACTGTTCGCTGACCGCCTCGCGCTTGCGCACGCTGTCTTCCGTTTCCTGGTAAAGGGTTTGCGCGACCTTCGCGGGGCCACGCTTGCCGGACAGGGCCAGCACTTCGACCTGCCAGACCAGTCCGTTGCGGTGAACCTCCACGGCGTCCCCGACCTTGACCGGGCGCGCCGGTTTTACGCGCGCCCCGTTGAGTTGCACCTTGCCACCCGAAACAGCCTGTGCGGCAATGCTGCGCGTTTTGTAGAACCGCGCAGCCCACAGCCACTTGTCGATGCGCACCGGCTCGCTCATGCGACAGCCTCTTGCGCGGCCTCCAGCAGCTGCGAATAGGGTACGGCGCCGTCCAGGCGCCGCTCACCGATAAAAAAGGTCGGGGTTGCCTGCACACCGAGTTCCAGCGCCGCCTGACGGTACTGACCAAGTTTTTCGGCCATCGCCCCGGCACTCCATGCCTCGGCAATCTGCACATCATCCATACCCGCCCTGAGTGCCAGTGTCTCAAGAACCGCCCGGTCACCGATATTGCGACCTTCGACAAAGAACGCTTCAAACAGCGAACCGTGCAGGCGATAGAACACCTCGCGACCCAACGACTTCGCCGCTTCGGCCAGCAGCAGTGCTGAACGCGAGTTGGTGGTGAAGTCGTGTTCCTTGAGGGTCACCCCTTCAGCGCTTGCCATGTCGTTCAGCGATTGCATCATGGACTGCCAGCGCTCGCTGTCATACCCCAGCGATTCGATCGGCTGGCCTTGCGGCGACGTGCGGGGATGGATTTCGATGGCACACCAGTTCACCCGCAGTTCAAAGTGCTCGCGCAGGCGATTGAGACGCAGGTCGCCGATATAGCAGAACGGGCAAATGTAGTCACTGAAGACCGTGGCCTTCAGTAACGGCCTGCCCGTCCCCCCTGCTGCATGCCGACTCGCGCCATCGCCTGTCATGGTCAGTCGGACAACTCGACGAGGATAGCGTTCAAACGCTTCACAAACGCCGTCGGGTCATCCAGTTGTCCACCTTCGCTCAGTACCGCCTGCTCGAACAGCAGCCTGGACCAGTCCGCAAAACGGGTTTCATCCGACTCGTCGCGCAACCGCCTGACCAGCGGGTGATCCATGTTGATCTCCAGGACCGGTTTACTGCTCGGCACGTCGTGCCCGGCCTGCTTGAGCAACTTCTGCATGTGCATGGCCATTTCCTGCTCCCCGAGCACCAGGCAGGACGGCGAATCGGTCAGGCGCCGGCTGACCCGCACTTCACTGACATCATCGGACAAGGCGTCCTTGACCTTTTCAAGGAATTCCTTGTATTCCTCTGCGGCCTTTTCTTCCTTCTTGCTGTCTTCCTCTTCGCCGAGCTTGCCGAGGTCAAGGTCACCCTTGGCCACTGACACCAGCGGTTTGCCGTCGAACTCGGTCAGGTGCGAAACCAGCCATTCGTCGACCCGGTCGCTCAGCAACAGCACTTCGATGCCCTTCTTGCGAAATACTTCCAGGTGCGGGCTGTTCTTCGCCGCCGAGAAGCTGTCCGCAGTGATGTAGTAGATCTTGTCCTGACCTTCCGGCATGCGGCTGATATAGTCTTCCAGCGAAACGGTCTGTTCCTCGCTGTCCGTGTAGGTGGAGGAGAAACGCAGCAACTTTGCAATACGCTCGCGGTTGGCGTAGTCCTCGGCCGGACCTTCCTTCATCACCTGCCCGAACTGTTTCCAGAACTCGGCATATTTCTCCGGCTCGTTCTTTGCCATGTTCTCCAGCAGGCCGAGAATCTTCTTCACCGAGGCGTTGCGGATACTGTCAATGAACTTGTTCTGCTGCAGGATTTCGCGCGACACGTTGAGCGGCAGGTCGTCCGAGTCCACCAGGCCGCGCACGAAACGCAGGTACTGCGGCATCAGGTGTTCGGCATCGTCCATGATAAAGACACGCTTCACGTATAACTTGATACCGTGGCGGCGTTCGCGGTCCCAGAGATCGAAAGGTGCCGTCTTCGGGATATACAGCAGACTGGTGTAGGACTGGGAGCCCTCGACCTGGGTGTGAACCCACGCCAGCGGTTCACCGAAATCGTGCGCGACGTGCTTGTAGAACTCCTTGTACTCGTCGTCGCTGATATCCTTTTTCGGCAATCGCCACAGGGCCGAAGCGTGGTTGACCACCTCCCACTCGCCTTCCTTTTCCTTGTCCTGCGACGGCATCTCGATAGGTACCGAGATGTGGTCGGAATAGCGGGTGATGATTGAACGCAGCCGCCAGGCGTCAAGAAACTCGTCTTCACCCTCACGCAGGTGCAACACGATCTCGGTACCGCGGCTGTCTTTGGTGACATTGCTCAGGGTATAACTGCCCTCCCCGTCAGACTCCCACTGTACCGCCTGGTCCGGGGCGGCACCGGCGCGGCGCGTGGTCAGCGCGACCTTGTCGGCAACGATGAAACAGGAATAGAAACCCACGCCGAACTGGCCGATGAGTTCCACGTCGTGCGCCTGGTCACCGGTCAATGACTCAAAAAACTGCTGGGTGCCGGACTTGGCGATGGTGCCGATGTTCTCCACCACCTCGTCGCGCGACATGCCGATGCCATTATCGCTGACGGTCACAGTGCGCGCATCCTTGTCGAAGCTGACGCGGATTTTCAGGTCACTGTCGCCGTCATACAGCGAGTCGTCGGACAGGGCCTCGAAACGCAGTTTGTCGCAGGCGTCGGCGGCATTGGAAATCAGCTCGCGCAGGAAGATCTCCTTGTTGGAGTATAGCGAGTGGATCATCAGCTTCATCAGCTGACGCACTTCCGCCTGGAATTCCATGGTTTCTTTCTTGGTTTCAACGCTCATGATCAAAAGCCTTCTGTCAAAAAATGTCTGAGATACCGCCACCCAAATGGGGGCCGGCTCAGCGGATTTCAACACCCTCGCGCGCCAGCAGTTGGCGCTTGATGGCGACCAGCCGCCCCGCTGAGCGCCCGGCGAACCCGCCCACACCCCGCGCCGGAACTACCCGGTGGCAGGGGAAGACCAGTGGCACCGGGTTGTGGCGACAGGCATTGCCCACGGCACGGGCGCCTGTTCCGAGCTGCGCGGCCAGTTCACCATAGGTCATTACCCTGCCCGCGGGTATCGCCCGCAGGGCCGCCCAGACACGTTGCTGGAAAGCGCTACCGTCGACAGCCAGAGGCACGGCCGGCAAGGCAGCCGGCTTGTCAAAATACTGCAGGATTGCCCGTTGAATACGGCTGGCAACCGGGCGGGCTGCCGGCACGATGGCCGTGCGCCCGTCAAGAAACGCCAGCGAGCGCAGGCTGTCGCCATCAAGCGCAATACCCAGGCGGCCGACGGGACTGTCAAACACTGCGTCGAAGTGATGTGTATGCCTCATTGGCGGCCCTCTCCTTTCAGTCTGTCCACCAGCCGCAGGCGCTGTATTTCGCTGTTCAGCACGGCCTTGCGGCTGGCGTCGCGGGTGGCGCGCATCAGGCTGGTATAAATACGCCGGGCATCGTCCAGCAACCCGGCCTCGACCAGCGCCTTTGCCGCCCGGTAACGCGCTGTCTGCGCCCACGGGTCCATCGCCTGCGGGTCGGTAAATATCGCCGATTTGATGTACAGGTAGGCCGCCTGGTCGAACTGCTCGAGCGCCTCCAGCGACTCCGCCATCCAGAACAGTAACTCGCGACGCCGGCGGGCATCCAGCGGTTTTTCCAGCAGCACCCCGAACAGGTCCAGCGCCTCGCGGTGGTGCTGCACGGTTTGCAGGTCGAACAGGATCTGCAGCAGGCGGTCGGCGCGGCCGGCGTCCCAGTCCCCGCCGGCGCCGTTCAGCAGATCCCGCAACAGCGCGACCCCGGCCGGCACGTCCCCGCTATAGATCGCCACCCGTGCCCGGCGCAGCGTCCACTCGAAACGATCCTGGCCGCGTGGCGGCTCGGCCAGCCCCGCCATCAGACGCGACGCGGTATCCAGGTCACCGGCTTCCAGTGCCTCATCGATCAGGCGGTAACGCACCACGGCGGGCAACCGGTTGGCGTCGGCATAGCGATCAGCGTCGAGATACAGGGTTCGAACCAGCTGCCGCCCTTCCGGCAGTTCGTCCAGCAGACCCACCAGATATTCGTGCGCCAGTGAGCGGCGCTGCGCGTTGCCCGCATACTCGGCAAGCACGGCAAAAAACACCCGCGCCCGTAGCGGGTCCTTGTCCATCGCCTCGACAGCGGGGAAATACCAGTCGTCATCGTTACCCAACAGCCGTTGTTCCTCGTTACCAATCTGCTGCCCCAGCGCCAGGTAGCGTTGCCACAGACGATTTGCATTAACCTCGGGAAACAGCAGCGCCAGTTCGGGATCGGGCGACAGCGCCAGCGCACTTTCCAGGTAACGGATTTCGTCATGCATATCACCCGCCTGCGCGGCAGCCCGCGCCGCAAGTGACCACCAGGCGCGTTGCAACCCCGGCGAACTGCCGGTTTGTGCCTGACTGGCGGCCTGTTCGGCAATTTTGACGGGGCGGCCTTCTCCGGCAGCTAGCGCCGCGACCTGGTAAAGGAAACGATCCCGCGGCTGTGCCGCGCCGGCAAGCAGTTTCAACGCCGAACGGGCGTGGCCGCCCTGCAGCATTACGCGCGCGCTCAACCAGCGAAACCCGGCATTGTCGTCACCGTAATCCTGCCGGTAGCGCAACAGCGCCAGGCGCGCATCCTCGACGAGACCTTCGCGGACATAGGCACGCACGACCAGTCGTCGCCAGCTCTCCAGCTGACTGGCTTCGGCGTGGGCTCCATGCCGCCAGATCAGTGTGCGCAAACTGGTCAATGCGGCCGGCGCCTCGCCGCGCTGCAATTGCGACTCGACCTTGAGCGTCAGTGCAAAATGCAGAAAGCTGTCGTTGACGTCGGGCGGCAAGGTATCGACGCGTTTCACAAGGGCAATATCCATCCCCTGATTGCGCAGTATCTGCAGCCGCTCGCGTTCCCATGTCATCCAGTCAACCGGGGCGTCCGCAAAGGCGGGCTGTTCCACATCCATACGACGCAACGCCAGTTGCGGTGCACCGCTGCGCGCGAGCTGGGACAACTCGCGAAGCACGGAGGCGTCGACCGCCTGGGCGGTGGGTGCAAACAGCAACCACCACAACCCCGCCAGCAGAGCTGCGCATTTTCCCGCGCCACAAACGAAAACGGGCAACCTGCGGTCAGGTTGCCCGTTGAGCTGTTTCGGGGCGGAAGCCGGAGGCTGCCGCATACCGTCAGAGCTTCTCTTTGATACGCGCGGCCTTGCCGGAGCGTTCGCGGAGGTAATACAGCTTGGCGCGACGCACGTCACCGCGACGTTTTACGGTGATGCTGTCGATGCTCTGGCTGTAGGTCTGGAATACGCGCTCCACACCCTCACCGTGAGAAATCTTGCGCACTGTAAAAGCCGAGTTCAGGCCGCGGTTGCGCATGGCGATGACGACACCCTCGAATGCCTGCAGGCGTTCGCGGTTACCTTCCTTCACCTTGACCTGCACAACCACGGTGTCGCCGGGTGAAAATTCCGGCACGTCCCGGGTCATCTGTTCCTTTTCGAGTTCTTCAATGATGTTGCTCATGTCATTTATCCCCTGCTACGGGCCTTGATCCGAATCTGTCGTTTGCTGCTCGCCGATATACTCCTCGAGCAACGCCTGCTGTTCATCGCTGAGCTGAAGCTGTTCCAGCAGGTCGGGCCTGCGTTTCCAGGTTCGCCCCAGCGACTGTTTCATTCGCCAGCGTTCTATGTCGGCGTGATTTCCACCCACCAGAACATCCGGCACGGCCTTTCCGTCCACCACTTCGGGCCGCGAGTAATGCGGGTAATCCAGCAACCCGTCCATAAAGGAATCCTGCTGCGCAGAGTCCCCGTCGCCGAGCGCACCGGGAAGCAGGCGCGTCACAGCATCAATCCATACCAGCGCGGCCGGCTCGCCGCCACTCAATACATAGTCGCCGATGGACCACTCTTCGTCGACGTCCTGCTCGATAAGCCGTTCGTCAATGCCTTCGTAACGCCCTGCCAGCAACACCATGTGCGGCAACCGCGCAAAATATCGCGCCGCCGACTGGTCGAATCGCCGGCCCTGCGGGCTCAGGTAGATCACCGGCCCGTCGCCGCAGGCCCGCGCAGCGCTTATCGCGTCCCGCACCGGCTGCACCTGCATGACCATGCCGGGACCCCCGCCATAGGGCCGGTCATCGACCCGGCGATTGCGGTTGTCCGCGTAGTCGCGCGGATTCCACAGCCCCAGTTCGAGCAGCTGTTTTTCCTGCGCAATGCGCGGGATACCCCAGCGGCACGCATCCCGAACCATGTCGGGAAACAGGGTCACCACGTCGATACGCATGGCGCCCTAGAAATCCTTGTCCCAGTCAACGCGAATCCGCCCCTGGTCGAGATCAACCTCGACGATCACCTGCTTCATCACGAAGGGGATCAGGCGTTCCCGTTCACCCTGCACCACCAGTACATCGTTGGCGCCGGTTTCCAGCAACTGCTGAACGCTACCGAACTCATCACCCTCGGTGTTAACCACCTGAAGACCGATAAGGTCTTTCCAGTAGTACTCACCGGGCGCCAGCGCCGGAAGCTGATCGCGACGGATACCAATCTCGCAGCCCATCAGCAACTGAGCCTGGTCGCGATCCGTACAGTCCGCCAGCCTGGCCACCACACCCTTGCCGTGCGCGCGGCCCTCGATCGGCTCCGCTTCCTGCCAGTCACCGTTGTCACGGCGCAGCAACCAGGGCTTGTACTGGACAATATTTTCACGCGGCTGGGTAAAGGAATAAATCCTGACCCAGCCGCGTACCCCGTAGACCCCGGAAATACGGCCTACCGGAATAATCTGAGAATCTGACTTGCGTTGGCTTACTGCTGCTGATCCTTGAGCAGTTTGGCAACGCGGTCCGAGGTACGGGCGCCCTTGCTGACCCAGTGCTGCACGCGCTCTGCATCGATCTGCAGACGCGTCTCGCCACCTGTGGCGACCGGGTTGAAAAAGCCAACGCGCTCGATGTAGCGACCGTCACGACGATTGCGGGAATCGGTGACCACCACATGGTAGAAGGGCCGTTTTTTCGCACCACCGCGCGATAGTCGAATTGTTACCATCGGGACTGAACCTCTAAAAAATATATGATTACGCGCCAGGAAATCGGCCTGCGCGGAAAAGCGGGCATTTTACGCGAATCCGGCAGAAAGTGAAGCACTTGAGAATAAATATCACTGTGCATCGCCCAACAGGTGCAACATAGCGCAGTATCGACGATCCCGGCGACCTCCAATCGGCAGACTTTCCAGAGCATGTCGACGTTCTTTACGCCAGATGAAGCCGCTGGCATCACGCCTGAAACCCAAATTATCACATATCTTTCACCTGGTTATAGCCAATTCGCCCCATCATGGTGCGCTCGCAGATTGTCGGAAATGTTTACATCAAAAAATGTCGGCTACCTGACACACTCGCAACATCGGGCTTAACCGTCTGTTTTTTCGGGAATTTATATTTCCGGCATGAAGTTTGCTATTTCTCCCGTTGAAGGAACGAAGTAATGAACAATCAGTACGGCGTTTTTTTGTTTAAGAGGGGCGATTGATCGCCAGCTGTCAAAAGAGCAGCCTGCGGCATTCGAGAAGTCCTTCCGCCAGAAACAATCGATAACGAGCACTGGCGGCAGGGGGGGACTACCAATAAATGTGTTACTGCTACGGCGAGCCCTGGGGTGTCGCCGTTTTTATTTTACGGGAACGGAAATCCCTGCGGCATCTTGCCACGCATACCACGCATCATGTTCTTCATGCCGCCTTTCGACATTTTCTTCATCATCTTCTGCATCTGCGTGAACTGCTTGAGCAGCCGGTTGACGTCCTGGACCTGAGTGCCGGAACCCGCCGCGATACGGCGCCGCCGTGACCCCTTGATGATGTCGGGGAATGCGCGCTCCTTCAGCGTCATGGAACGGATAATCGCCAGCATGCGGTCCATATCCTTGTCGTTGACCTGATTGCGAACGTTGTCTGGCAACTGGCTCATGCCGGGCAGCTTGTCGATCAGCCCCCCGAGCCCGCCCATCCCCGCCATCTGCTCGAGCTGGTCGTGGAAATCGGCGAGGTCGAAGCGCTTGCCCTTGTGCAGTTTTTTCGCCAGCCGCGTTGCCTTCTCCTTGTCAACCTTGCGCTCGACCTCCTCCACCAGGCTGAGGATATCGCCCATGCCGAGGATGCGCGATGCCACCCGATCCGGGTGAAACGGCTCCAGCGCATCGGTCTTTTCACCCACGCCAAGGAACTTGATGGGCTTGCCGGTAATGGCACGAATCGACAGCGCCGCGCCACCACGGGCATCACCATCGGCCTTGGTCAGAATAACGCCACTCAAGGGCAGGGCCTCGTGGAAAGCGCGCGCCGTGTTGGCGGCGTCCTGACCGGTCATGCTGTCGACCACGAACAGGGTTTCGACGGGCTGCACCGCATTGTGAATGCGCTGGATTTCGTCCATCATCTGCTCGTCGATGTGCAGTCGGCCGGCGGTATCGACAATCAGCACATCAACGTGCTGCTTGCGCGCCTGCTCCAGCGCGGCGCTGGCAATGGCGACCGGATCCTGATCGCCACTGCTGGGGAAAAATTGTGCGCCGACTTCACCGGCCAGCGTTTTCAGCTGCTCGATGGCCGCGGGGCGGTAGACGTCACAACTCGCGACCATCACGCTCTTTTTCCTGCGCTCCTTCAGCCAGCGCGCCAGCTTGGCGGTCGAGGTCGTCTTGCCGGAGCCCTGCAGGCCGGCCATCAGCACCACGGCAGGTGGCTGGGCGTTAAGTTGCAGTTCATCGCAGGCCTCGCCCATCAGCGCGACCAGCTCCTCGTTGACCACCTTGACCAGCGCCTGGCCCGGCGTAAGGCTCTGCAGCACTTCCTGGCCGACGGCGCGCTCACGTACCTTTTCGATAAACTCCTTGACGACCGGCAGCGCCACATCGGCCTCGAGCAGGGCCATGCGCACTTCGCGTAGCGCGTCCTTGATGTTGTCTTCGCTGAGGCGCCCCTGCCCGCGCAGGCGCTTGATGGTACCGGTGAGGCGATCTGTCAGATTGTCGAACATGAAAAAACTTCCCGCTGAATGATGCCGGTATTATAGCGTGAAGCGGTCTCCCCCGCACAGGCGTTGCACATCCAGCGCCTCGACCTGGGTGCGACACTGGTCGAGAATACGTGCCTCGCTGCCGGGTTTGAGGTGGGTCAGAAACAGCCTCGGGCGATGACGCAGCTTCTTCAGATCGGCCGCCAGCAGCTGCGGACAGTAGTGGCGCGCGCGGGTACTGAGCTCGCGCTCCTCGTCCGGAAAGGCACTCTCCACAATCAGCAGATCCAGGGTATCGTGGCCATTCAGCGCTTCCCAGAACCCCTCGTTGCTGGTGGTATCGCCACTGAAGGCAAAGCTGCCAACGCCGTTCTGCACCCGGTAACCGGCTGCCGGCACTGCATGATTGACCGCGATCATTTCAACACTGCGATTACCGACCGCGCAGCGTTCGCCCGGCTGCATCTCCTGGAAACGCAGCACCGGGTTCGCCCGGCTGGGGAGACAGGAGAAGTCCGGCCAGATCTGCCAGTTGAAGATATGCTCTTGCAAGGCCCACAGGGTTTCCCGGCGGGCGTGCAGCACCACCGGCTCGCGGATGTGCTCGAATACGGAATCAAGCAGCATGGGAATGCCGGCGATGTGATCAAGGTGCGAATGTGTCACGAAGATGTGGCGGATACGTTTCATTTCTTCCAGATCCAGTTCCGAAAGCCCGGTACCGCCATCAATAAGGATATCGTCGTCTACCAGCAACGAGGTGGTACTCATTTCGCCGCCGATACCACCGCTGCACCCCAGCACTCTTAATTCCATAACCCGGATTCCAATTGTCGTCTGACACAGGTAATGCGAGCATCGTGCCAGCGCAATTCACACCGAAAATGTGAACCCGGTCACAGTTTCGGGCCATTTTCGCCTGCATTTGCCCTCCCCGGGCGACCCCGGATGCACAGCTGCCGCTGTGCGTCAGCCGCGGTGACACGGGAGGTCGATTTACCGCCAGTCGATATCGGCGCTTTATGCCCTCCGCGGCTTATGCCATTATTGCCGGATGAATGCGACAGGACTCGCCATACCCGCCGTTGTGCTTTACCTTCTGACCA
This sequence comes from uncultured Thiohalobacter sp., assembly GCA_964433205.1. GTDB lineage: Bacteria > Pseudomonadota > Gammaproteobacteria > DSM-19610 > DSM-19610 > Thiogranum. Next base: position 18,378 of record CAYSRA010000039.1, read on the forward strand.
CCGCCGCACTCGCCATGCGTCTGGGCGGCTGCAGCTCTGCGCTGTGCGCCAACCGCAAGATCATTCTGCTGCCGGGTCTCGGTGCCGTTATTCTGCACGCCATGGTGCTGTACCCCGAGCTGGTGACGGACCAGGGTATCAACCTTGGCTTTTTCAACGCTGCCTCACTGGTAGCCCTGCTGACCGCCACCCTGCTGCTGGTAACAGCCACCTGGCAGCCGGTCGAATGGCTGGGAATCCCGCTACTGCCGGTCGCCGCAACTACCCTGGGCCTGGCGGCCCTGTACCCCAGCCAGCATGCCATCAGCTCCTCCAGTTGGCAGCTCGATGTGCATATCCTGTTTTCGGTTCTGGCCTACAGCCTGTTCGTGCTGGCGGCCGGCCAGGCCATCCTGCTGGCCATACAGGAGCACTATCTTCGCACGCGCAGGCCCGGTGGTTTTATCCGCGCCCTGCCACCGCTGCGGATCATGGAACAGCTGCTGTTCCAGATGATCGGCGTCGGCTTTACACTGTTGAGCATTGCCCTGCTGAGCGGGTTCTTCTTCCTCGAGGATATCTTTGCACAACACCTGGTACACAAGACGATCCTGTCGATCGCCGGCTGGATCATCTTCGGCGTGCTGCTGTGGGGCCGCTGGCGCTTCGGCTGGCGCGGGCGTACCGCCATACGCTGGACACTGAGCGGCTTCGCCCTGCTCGCGCTCGCCTACTTTGGCAGCAAGCTGGTACTCGAACTTATTCTGAACGGCAACGCCTGACAAACCCCGCCGGCCAGCATACAATCAGCCCATCTCCGGCAACGAGGCTCACCCTCCTTGGACGACATACCGCTTAGCGTGCTGTTCGGCGCACTGGTGTTCCTGATTATCCTCTCGGCGTTTTTTTCCGGCTCGGAAACCGGACTGATGACGCTTAATCGCTATCGGCTGCGTCACCTGGTGCGCGCACGTCACCGCGGCGCCGTGCGCGCGCAAAAATTGCTGGAGCGCCCCGACCGGCTGATCGGACTGATCCTGCTCGGAAACAACTTCGTCAATATCCTGGCCTCGACGCTGACCGCAATGATCGCGTTCCGCATCGCCGGCGAGGCCGGACTGATGGCGGGCGCAGCCCTGCTGACCCTGGTAATCCTGATCTTTGCAGAAGTCACACCAAAAACGCTCGCCGCCCTGCACCCGGAACGCGTGGCGTTCCCGGCCGCTTACATATACGGCCCGCTGCTATGGCTGCTCTATCCTTTTGTGTGGGTGGTGAACGTAATCGCCAACTCGATGCTGCGTGCCATCGGCATTCGCCCGGAACATAGCGCCACCAACACCCTGAGCCAGGAGGAATTACGCACGGTGGTCATGGAAGCCGGCGCCATGATTCCAAAACGTCACCAGGACATGCTGCTCAATATCATCGACCTGGAAAAAGTCACCGTCGAGGACATCATGGTGCCACGCAAGGAAATTGTCGGCATCGACCTGGACGAGGACTGGAACACCATCATGCGCCAGATCATTTCCAGCCAGTACACCCGGCTACCCGTATATCGTGGCAGCATCGACAACGTCATCGGCTTCATTCACCTGCGCAAAATACTTCCGCTGCTGAAGCTCGACGAACTCGACAAGGAAACGCTGGAAAAATCCATCCGCGAGCCGTTATTTATTCCCGAAAATACGCCCCTGAATCGTCAGCTGCTGAACTTTCAGCGGGAACGTCGACGTGTCGGACTGGTGGTGGATGAATACGGCGACATCCAGGGACTCGTCACACTCGAGGACATTCTCGAAGAAGTTGTCGGCGAATTCACCACCGACCCGTCCATCCACAGCAAAGATATCATGCCGCAGGAAGATGGCAGCTACCTGGTCAATGGCACGGTGACCATCCGTGAACTGAACCGCACGCTGAATACCGACCTGCCAACCGATGGCCCGAAAACGCTGAACGGGCTGGTGCTGGAATACCTGGAAGACATCCCGAAACCGGGCACCAGCCTGTTGTTATCGGGGTACCCGATCGACATCGTACAGACCCAGGGAAACCTGGTGAAAACATTGCGCATCCATACCCAAAAACATCGCCCGTCACCGCAAGGCGGGAAAAACCGGCAATAGGCGCCCGCTTTTCGCCACCCCGCAAATATGGCATCAGATTCAGTACAACCTGCCGCTGTCTATAACCGGAGTCATCCAGAAAACGTCAGGGGGTAAAGCATGGCCAGACTGACATTGTCATTCAAGGGTCAGAAACTGAAGATTTTTGCACTGCAAGGCGCCGAAACGGTTATTGGCCGGGACGATAACTGCGCCATCTTTATCGACAGCCTGGCTATCGAGCCGCAGCACGCCATCATTCGGCAGGATGGAGAAGACGCCACCATTGAACCGGTCAGTACGGAAACCCCGGTATTTGTCAACAATGTCCGCGCCGAAACGGCGCACGCGCTCACTGATGGCGACAGCATCCAGATCGGCAAACACACTCTGACATATTCACCGGAGCCGTCCCGGCCAGCGGCGGAAACACCGGCGTTACCGCAAAACACGGCCTTCCCCGACACCCACGGCTGGCTGCAGATCCAGAGCGGTTCGCACCTGGGGCGCGCCATCCGCCTCAACAAGGCCTTCACTCGCATCGGCAGCGCTGAAAGCCACCTCGCGGTTATCGCCCGCCGCAACGACGGCCACTACCTGTCGCACCTGAATGGCGGACGTACACCGCTCGTCAACGATGGGGAGATTGGCGATGCGGCACGCAGACTATGTAACGGAGACCGTATTCGCGTAGGTGAGCTGCAAGTGCAGTTTTTCTCGGAGGCCGCGCCGACATCAGTGGAGAGCAGCAACATGCCCGAAACAGACAAACCCACGGAACAACGCAAGTTCAGTCGTATCCCCTTTGATGTGCGCATCAGCCTGCGGCAGGGCGACTCGCACTGGGAAAGCACGTTGGCAGACATTTCCCTGCACGGCGCGCTGATACATACGCCGGAAGGTTTCGAACCCGCTGACGATGCGCAATACCTGCTGCAAATTCACCTGGAAGGCGGGCCGGACATTGCCATGGATGTCCACGTAGCGCACCAGGAGGCGGGGAACACCGGCTTGCGTTGTGACGACATCGACGTCGACAGCATCACCCACCTGCGCCGACTGGTCGAACTGAACCTGGGTGACCCGGAACTTCTGGAGCGCGAACTGTCCGCACTGGGGCCAGCCGAACCGGCCTGATCGTTACTGGCCGGAGAACCAGTCCATTACGTCCGAGTATCGCGACACTGCACAGATATCCAGACCCTTTATCGCGGATTTTGGTGCATTGGCGGCCGGCACCAGGGCACGCCGGAAACCCAGTTTCGCGGCCTCGTGCAGACGCTGCTGGCCGTTCGGTACTGGCCGTATCTCACCCGCCAGGCCCACCTCACCAAACACCACGAGATCATTCGGCAGGGTGCGATCGCGGAAACTCGACAGCACCGCCAGCAGCACGGAGAGATCGGCCGCCGTCTCCGTGACCCGCACACCGCCGACCACATTGACGTAAACATCCTGGTCGCCCATCAGCACACCACCATGACGGTGCTGAACCGCCAGCAGCATGGCCAGCCGATTCTGCTCCAGCCCGAGCGTTACCCGTCGCGGGTTGGACAATTGACTGTCGTCCACCAGCGCCTGCACCTCGACCAGCATCGGCCGCGTACCTTCCATGGTCACCAGAATCACACTGCCGGCCACCGGCTGATCGTGACGCGACAGGAAAATCGAGGAAGGATTGCGGACTTCCTTCAGCCCCTTGTCGGTCATGGCAAACACGCCCAGCTCGTTGACCGCACCAAAACGGTTCTTGGTCGCCCGGATCACACGATACCGGCCCCCGGAGTCACCCTCGAAATACAACACCGTGTCCACCATGTGCTCCAGCACACGGGGGCCGGCCAGTGTGCCTTCCTTGGTCACGTGCCCCACCAGGAACAGTGCCGTGCCGCTCTGCTTGGCAAACCGCACCAGCTGCGCGGCACTCTCACGAACCTGGCCAACAGAGCCGGGCGCCGACTGCAGTGCCTCCGTGTACAGCGTCTGGATAGAGTCGATCACCATCACCTTCGGTGTCTCGATACGCGCATGCTCGATGATCCGTTCAACCGACGTCTCTGCCAGCAAGCGCATGTCATCGGCGCCGACGTCCAGCCGACGGGCACGCAACGAAACCTGCTCGGGGGATTCCTCGCCGGTCACATAGAGGGAGTTCAGTTCGCCGGAGAACGACGCCAGCGCCTGCAATAACAGGGTCGATTTACCAATGCCAGGATCACCGCCGATGAGCACCACCGAACCGGCCACCAGACCTCCGCCCAGCACCCGGTCCAGTTCGCCGACGCCGACCGACACCCGCGTTTCCTGGCCGGGTTGTACCGTAC
>CAYSRA010000040.1:0-22759 GCA_964433205.1 uncultured Thiohalobacter sp.
GGGGGGGGCCGAGGAGTTCCTCACGAAATAGATTGGTCATCATTTCCTCTGCAACTTAACCGATGGGACGACAACGGCCTTCATACCGAAAACTCGTAATAATACCTTGTGGATTTACGATCCAATAGTGGATGCAGGAGGGATCTACTTGACGACGATGATACTTATACTCTCGTCGCCCATTTCCCATGGTAATCACCTGATCAGGCCTCCCCCATAAATCTATAATTTCTTCGACCGGGTGGCCAACCCAACTATTTCCCAAATCGTCCCAAGACACAAAATAAGAACAGCCAAACACAACGACCATCGCCGATATAAGAAAAATCTTCTTAATCACGTTAAAAACCATTTGACTGGCATGGTTTCCTCCGGTTTGCTTTATCGATCACGACAACTGAAAAACAAATACCCTGTCATCTTTTCCGTCTACTGCTCTCTCGATTTGGCAACTAGAATAGTGCCCGTAACAATTAATGGTATAGATAAATACTCAGCCCAGCTGTACCGATCACGTATAGCAAGCGCTGCAACTCCAATAGCTATTGTTACTAGCCCCCCAATATATAAGAATCGCGCATTCATCTGGTTAGCTCTTCTATTCGTTGCGTAGGGCCAACTATATCAACAAATGCTTTCCCTGCAGGATTTGGTATAGCTTCAGAAACAGCCTGGTCAATGACGCTTGCACCGAATTGACGTGGTGAGGGTGGAGTTAATATTACTTTTAAAGCTCTAGCTCCAGCGGCTATCCCTGCGGCAGGTAGCGCGATTCCTGCTTGACCGGCCGCACCAAACCCAGCAGCCCCAGAACCAAAAACCGTCTCCACATTGTCAATCGTATCAAGAATCGGCTTGTCCGATGCTCTGATGAACGCCTGTGTACCCGGGTCACTTAAATCCAGATTAGCACCAACTGCGACACATTCTGCGGTGGCACATTTAAAGACACGCACGGGGAACAGCCGGTCGCCCACTTGCCGCATCTCGATGCGCCCACCATCGTCTGGATGCGCCTCCTCGTTGAACAATCGACTAAACGCCCCCGTCGCAGCCCCATTTGCGAACTTACCCCCACCCAGCCTGGATGCAGTTCCACCCACGACGGCCGCAGCAGATGCTCGCCCGATAGTACCACCTGGCACAGACCCGATTACAGTATCACCAAACTGCGTAAACGCGGCACTTCTGAACCCATCCGCAAAACTCCCGCCCTGCGCAACCGACGAGGCCCCGCCCACCGTCCCGTGCGCCACAATCTTCCCGAACCACAGTTGCCCTTTACCCCAGGACGCGGAACCTTGCAGACTTCTTGCGTATTTAAAAAAGCTACCCACACCGTAGAAGGCCGCCGCTGTGGCGGCGCCTATTACTGCCCCCTGCAAGCTGCCCGTCGCGATAAAGCCACCCACAAAACCACCGGCAGCCGCACCGAGCACGCCACTACCGGTCATGACAGCGGCATAGCCGAAGGTAAAGTATGAGGCCACCACCGTGGCGATCATCCGCACGACCGGATTCCGGAAGACTTTCTTGATCGCACTCCCAATCTTCTTGAACAGCTTCTTGAACCCGCTGAACAACCCGAACCCGCTCGGGTCGGTATACGACAGGGGGTTGTTATGCACGTAGCTGTAGCGGTTGAAGCTTTGCGAGGCTTTCGGGAACTGGACCTGCGGGTCGGCGCTGAGGAAACGGCCCAGCACCGGGTCGTAGACGCGGCCGTTCATGTGCACCAGCCCGACTTCGTCGAGTTGTTCGTGGCCGGTGAACCCGCGGGTGGTGTATTGCGAGGTAATCAGGCCGGTGGCGTCGCTCCAGTCGGCATTGCGGCGGCTGCCGAAGGCGGCGAAGCTGAGGCGCTCGACCACCGCGCCCGATTCGTCGGTGATGACGTCGACCGAGCCGAGGTGGTCGTGGTGCAGGTACCGGGTCGAGGTCTGGCCCGCCCCCTTGTCTGTGTAGATGGCGACAACCCGGCCGGCGGCGGTGATGTAGTGCTTCTGCTCGGTGGTTCCGCCCTTGCTGATCTGTTCGTAGCGTTTGCCGATGTAGACCGTGGTGGTGGTTTCACTGCCGACGGTCTTGACCTGGCGGAAGCGGGCGCGGTCGGGGCCGTAGTCGAACTGTACGGTGGTCGCGCCTTTGCGTATCCAGACGGGTTTGTTGTAGGAGCTCCAGGTGAGGGTGCGCCCGGCACCCGAGAGCATGTTGCCGTTGGCGTCGTAGTCGTAATTCTGGCCGTTGGCGTAGGTAACGGCGTGCGGGCCGGCGCCGCGCTCGGCGTAGCGGTAGTCGCTGCCGGTGCCCCTGCCGGTGGTAATCATGTCGATGCGCCCGCTGGCGGGGTCATAGGTGCGGATTGTGGTCAGGCCGTTGCCATAGGTCTCGCGGGTGATCTGGCCATCGGCGTCGGCGTCGTCGGCCTGCCAGTAGAGGGCGTCGTTGGCGGCATTGCGGACTTCCGACAGGAAGCCGCGGGGGTCGTACAGGTTGCGCGTGGTAAAGCCGCTGGGGTAGGTGGTGTCGGTCACCCGGCCGAAGCGGTCATAGGCATAGGCGGTCTGAAAGGTCTGGCCGGCGATTATTCTGGCATCGGTGGCAACCCGGCCCAGCGTGTCGTAACCGAGGGTGCGTGTGTAGCCGTTGGGCGCGTTGACTTGTGCGAGCTTGCCTTTGCCGCGCGGGGCGGTGTCGTAGGTCCAGGTGGTGGTGCCCTCCGGCTCGACGCGACGGGTCATGCGACCGAGGGCGTCGTAGGTCATGGTGACCTGTTGCAGGGCGTTGTCCTGCTGGAAGGTCAGTTCGCCAAAGCCGTTGTAGCGGTAGTTCCACTGGCCCATGTCCGGGTCGTCCATGAAGATTTTGCGGCCGCGGCGGTCGTATTGGGTGGTGGTGACGTTGCCGGCGTTATCGGTCACCGTGGTCAGGTTGTCATAGGGGTCGTACTGGAAGGTCGTGGTCACACCCAGTTCTTCGACGACCTGGCGCAGCCGACCCATGGCATCGAAGCGTTCGGTTTTGGCGGTTTGCGCCACGTCGCCGCCGACGATGTAGGCGGTGGTGGTTTTGGTGAACGGGGCGTAGGCATAGACGATCTGCCCGCCATCCGGACGGTTTTCTTCGATCAGCCGGTCGAGCTTATCGTAGGCGAAGGTCGCCCACTGCGGGGTATCGCCGGCATAGTAGGGCCGCGACTTGCGCGCGACGCGGCCGAACTGATCGTAGTCGGTGTCCTGATAAATCAGCGAACCGGGACGCAGCCCTTCGGTCTCGGCGCGAATTTCCCGGTCTTGCGCATCGCGATAGACCACGGTACGCGGGCTGCCGTAGGTTTCGCGGATGACCCGGGTGCCGCCGTAGGGGCACACCGAGGCGGGGCACCAGGCGTAATCCGTGGCGGTCACGGTGCCGTCGGCGCGTATCTCGCGCACCGGCCGGCCCAGGGCGTCGTATTCCCAGGCGGTCGGCAGTTGATTGGGGCCGATGAGTTGCGTTTTCAGGCCAAAGCGCGGGTCGTACTGGTAGTGTTCGTCGTGACCCAGTGCATTGAGGGTGCGGATGGGGAACAGGCCGTTGCTGTCGTAGCGGGTCTCGGTGGTTCGCGTTTGCAGACCGGATGCCGGACTGTCACCGGCCAGCGCGGTGACCGACACTTTGGTTTTGTTGCCGAAGCTGTCGTATTCGTACGCGGTGACCTGTTTGAGTGGGCTGGTGTCGGGCTCGTCGGGTTCGATAATCTCCTGCCTCAGCAGGCCGTCGGGGTAATAGGTGAAGCCGGAGGTACGGGTCAACGTGCCGTCGGGCGTTGTAGTGGTCACCGTCGCCCGGTTCAGACGGCCCAGGCGCAGGTCGGCCGGGTCGTACTGGTTGACGGTGGTTTTGGTGAAAGTCTCGGGGTAACCGGTCGGGCCACCGACCGTCTGCGCAACAATCCGTTCCACGTTGCCGTATATGTCGTAGTCGGTTGTGGTGGTCGTGGTGCTGACGATCTCGGAGGATGGTGCGATCCCGCCACTGCCGAGGTCATGCTGATTCTCCTTTTTTACGCGCACATAGGGGAAATAGGTATTCGCCGTGGTCTGCTCCAGCGCAAACTCCAGCACTTCCATTGAATCGTAAGTGGGGTTAACGGGCAGTGAACTTTCCGGTATCCCGGCACGTTTTACGATGGCCTCCATTCTGGACGCCATGCCGGCGTAGGGATAACGGTCCGGGTAGCTGTCGACCAGCGTCTGCGACGTATCGGTCTCGTAATACCACTGGGTGCTGACTCCCGTCTGATAATCAAGAACCCCTCTGTTTTCAAACCCGAGAAAACCTCTTCCACGCACATGGACGCGCGGTTCCGAATAGTAGTAACCGAACTGCGCGATACCACCCACACCGTTTTCAACGGTGTGCTCTTCCACGGCCTGAATCCGCAACGGAATACATTGCACGGGATAGCCCGGACAACGGCTCGATTTCACCGAAGAGGTTGCCAATGAGCGGTAGTTAAGGGTAATCGCGCCGCCAACGGCGGGCTGGATCCGGTTCACCAGATCGCGGTAGGCGCTGGAAAGGCCAATGGCAAGATTCCAGTTGCCGCTCAACGGCGTATACCAGTCACGAACCACATCGGTTGCACCGTCGCCGTCAAAGTCCCCGAAATAAATATCGCCGTCGGCCCCGCCCCAGAATCCGGGCACAGCCCCCACGCCGATGAAAGACGCCCTGAACCCGTTGCCGCTGCTCAAAGCGACATAATTCGGGGGCACCACCGCGCTCCCCGCCAACCCGATATCCGCCAGGCCATCGCCGTTGTAATCAAGAACCCGTTTCACCTCGAAACCGGACGGGAACCCGGGGATCGACCAGTTCTGTTCCACGACACCACTGCCGGTAGACAGTTTCACTTTAAGCGGTGTACCGGTTCCGGTGGCAATATCCGTCAGGCCGTCACCGTTGAAATCGGCGACCCAGGTATGCAGGGTGTCTGACCAGTTATTGGTCACGGGCAGGGCTTTGCTGACAAATCCGCTGCCGGTGGAAAGTTTCAGGTACAGGTTGGTGCCATTCGCCGAAATAATATCGGCGAGGCCGTCGCCGTTATAGTCGCCCACCCAGTTATAGCCCGCACCGCCCCATTCAAACGGCACCGTCCAGGTCGTGCTCTGGAAACCGCTGCCCGTGGACAGTTTCATGCGCACATTGGTGCCGCTGGCGCTGGCAATGTCCGCGCGGCCATCGCCGTTGAAATCGGCCACCCATGTGTAGTCGCCGCTGCCCCATTGATCTAGCACCGGCCAGGTCGCTCCCTGAAAATCGGGGCCGCCGGTTGCCAGCTTCATGTAGACACTGCCCCCCGAAGCACTGGCAATATCGGTCATGCCATCGCCGTTGAAATCCGCCGCCCAGGTAAAGGCGGCGCTGCCCCAGCCCGCCGGCACTGTCCACGCTGTCGCCGCCACCCGCCCCGCCGACCACTCGAATATATTGATGCTGCCGGCTACGCGCGTTGCCACTTCGTCCTTGCCATCCCCGTCGAAGTCTCCTGTCCAGCGGAAGGCCGGGTCGACGACACCGGGTGCCGCGTAGGTATCGGTTGTGGCAAACCCCGTGCTTATCGTTTGATCGTTCCAGCCGAACTGCGTCGGCGGGATGCAGACTGCCGCGCCGGACGGGTCAAAGCCGCATTCTTCAATGGCAGTGATACGACTCGCCGAAGATAGCGATCCGGTCTCGTAGGTAAGGCGGTATTCCTTGACAATGCCGGAACCGACGCGGGTGCGCAGTGTTTTCAGGCGCTGGTCCGACACCACCGGGCTCCCTGCGGCGTAGCCACGTGCCACATCACCGCGCGTCTCGTAGACAAACTCCACCTGGCGTACCGGACTGGTGTTGGCGTAGGTTATGCCCTGGATACGGTGATCACCCGACGTGTTCTTGTAGTAGGTGAACTGAAGCCTGTTCCCCCTCGCATCGGTAACCGTGTTGATCGCCCAGGACAACGCAGCCGCGGTCGTTGATACGTTTCTTCGGCTGTTATCGGAGTTCCCGTACACCATGGTCTGACCGGACCTGGTCTGCACGGTAAAGCCGCACGGCCCACCGCAACTCGTACCGTTTTGCGTGATCAGTGAAAAGCTGTCCACTTCGGTGCGATAAACGGTACCGTCCGCACCGTAGCTGCCTGACACATTGACCAGCCGCTGGCCATCGAGGCAGAAACGGTCGTTGCTGTCATAGCTGACACCGTCGTAAACCGCATCCTGCGCCCAGGTTCTTGGGCAGCGGGTAATGACGGACAGGCCACTCAGGCCCCAGCCGATCCCCATCAGTCCGTTTCCGCTCTGGCTGTTGTAATTAAACGAAAGCTCGGGCTGCATACCCGCAATGCCCGGCGGAACGTCGAGGGGAACGGTGTAGGTCGCAGCGCCGGATTCATTGACCAGAAAAGTACCGGACAGCGCACCAACGGCCCGGTTACCCGAGGCCGGCGAGCGGTTGCCGGCGCTGTCCGTAACCGTGATAGTCACCGGCTCGGTCGTCCCCGACCCGGCCAGGGTTGCCGTAAAACTGCCGTCGGCATTGGCGCTAACGGTTTGGGTACCGCCCGATATCGAGGTCAGGGTAACGCTTGTTCCCGCCGCCACGGTGCCGGGCTGGGCAACAAGCTGGATTTGCCCGCTACCGAGATCGGTTACGGTCACCTGTTGCCAGTCCACCGGCGGCAGCGCTGTGCCGTAAAACACGCTGACCAGGTTGGACGACTCGCCCTCCAGGGCGCCAACCAGCCCCACCGCGTACAAACTGTTCGGACCCTGCTGAAGACCGACCGTTGCCTGGAAGTCACCCAGACTGTCGGCCGTTACACTGGCTGCCAGCATGCCGTTTACATAGAGGTTGACGTTTTGCTGCGGCGAAGCCGTGCCATACAGGGTGAGAGAAGAGGTCTGTGTCTGGTTCGGCGGCAGAACCAGGGACGGCGGCGCAAAACCGCCGGAGGGCACATTGATTAAAGGCAACGTCACCTGACCTGACACGGCACGCATCAGAACGACCAGATCCCCGACGTTGATCTGCCCGTCCGGGTGACTCAGGGGCGCGACATCGGCAGCGAGACGCTGTTCCGGAGTGGGTTGCAGTTGACCGAGGACAAAACGTTCCATGACAACGACATCGCCGGCATTGAGTTCGCCATCGGGTTGGTCGAGGGGGGCGGGGTCACCTGGCTGGATGGCGGGGTTGGGGTTGGGGGCAGTGGAAGCGGTGTAGTTAGTCCATGTGCCGGTTACCCTGTTCGGGTAAAAGTTATCGTCCCCAGTAACGATGGACAAACCGACCGAACTGAAATAACCAAATGCACCAAACTCAGCGCCATAATTGAATCCTTCAAAGGAGCCATTGAGGAAGTATAACTGTGGCGGAGTGCTGCCAGAAGAGTAGTTAATATCATCTATCTCGGTAAAGCTTTTTGACCCGGCTACAAGATTCAGACTGTTACCACTACCCAGAGAGAATAAGACATTTTCGTTTCCAACACCTGTCAATGCATTATCATCAAATATACCGGTTACGGTTATAGTATCGCCGACAGCCAAACCGAAACCGTTACCTGAATCAGCGGTTTCCACCGTTCCTGTCAAGGTGAAGTTCACCGGCGCAGCCTGTATCCAGCCGGCACCGGCCAATAGCCAGGTAATCACGATGCGAAGCGATTTTTTTTAGCGTATCCACGGCAACTCTGCATGCTCATTGCGAGCAGGCAATGTCCATTCCCGAAAAACGGATACGCAAAAGGTGCGGGTAAGCAACCGGAGTCCTCCGTAACACCAGCCTTAATATTTTTTGCTTCTTCTTTAACAGACCGGGAGAGTTCTGCTTCTTTTATCCGAGCTTCCGGCCTGAGGAGAAAAACTAACCGAGCCGACAGCCGGCTGTCAATCGGGTATTTGCGTCAACGGCCGGCGTCGCATCGGCGAGCTCTTTGCGATGGGCACGCACCAGACGTCCAAGTTCGTCGGTGGTCTGGGCTGCCCCGCAGGGGATATCGTCCTTCGCCATGACCGCGCCCCGAAATGTACAGTACGGTAAAAAATAGCGCGCGGACCCACTTTCGATAATAATCAGCCATACAGTCAGGAACTCGCAGAAATTATCACGAACGGTACAAGCGCTATAGCCGAAGGTAAAGCACGAGGCCACGAGCGCCAATGCCGATATGATATTATTCAAAGACGCTCATCGACGACGTACTGTGAATGCACGATGCCAGGCGCTACACCGTGCGAGCCAGTGGATAACCGGAGACAGGTCATGGCAACTACCGCTAAACAAGCCGCTCGCGAGATTATCGAGCACCTGTCCGACCAGGCCACCTGGGACGACATCATGTACGAACTCTACGTCCGACAGAAGATCGAAGCCGGACTCAAAGCGGTGGAAGAAGGCCGCACCGTCCCCCATGAAGAGGTTAAACGGCGGCTGCTGGATAAAAAGCGCCGCGCATGAAGATACACTGGTCAGTTATCGCCGAGGACGACCTCGACGCGATCTATGACTATATCGCACAGGATCAACCGGAGAATGCCGAGCGGTTTACCGACAGGCTCGTCGACAGCGTGGAGCCACTTCAAGACAACCCCTATATGGGTCGGCCGGTACCCGAAGCGGAGGACCGCGAGGATGTCCGCGAACTGATCCAGCAGGGCTACCGGATTCTCTACCTGGTACAAGCGGAACGCGAACAGATTAAGATCCTCACCATCCTCCACGGCAGCCACAACCTGGCAGGTTCCCCGACCAAACCCTGGGAGCTTTAACACAACTTCACATACCCTGATAAGTAACAAAATGAACAACCGGAAGCAGCGACAAAGCGCTGTCATTCCCCTTTGTCAGTAGTCTTCCCCCCAGCTCGCTTTTGCGTCAACAGTCGTTGTCGCGTCGGCAATGGGTAACGAAATACGCCAGTCACTGCCTGGCGAGACGCCGAATCTGCCGGTTGACGACCTGCTCGATGCGTTGCAGCGCCGGGTAGGCACCGAATTGCGCCTCGAAGGCCTCGCGCACGGGTGCGAGCCGGTCTTGCAAGCGGACACTGACCTCTTCCAGCAGTGCATACAGAAAGCGGGGACGGATGTCACAGGCGTGTGCAAGCGCTTCCCAGTGAGCACGCGTGACGAGTGCGGGATTACGCTCACCGCCGACATCGAACGCGAGGTGCTCGTCGATGCGCTCGATTGCCCGGGTACACACCAGGTCATAGAACGGCGTCAGGCGGGTCTCGCCATCGGCCTGGTACAACAGGGAGAGGTTCTTGGCGTGCCCGTCCGAGTTGCCGGCCAGCACGTTGAAAATCTGCCAGCGCAGCAGGTGTTGGGTATCGATTGCCGGCTCGCTGGATGCTTCCTGCACCAGACGGTAACACCGGGCAAAGGAAGGGCCACCGTGTTCCTGGTACTTGTTCTCGTGCCCGTAACCCAGCGCCTGGCAGAAATCTTCCTGGTGCAGACGCTGCACCTCACCCTGTTCATCAACGATGCGATCATAGCGGCCGATCTCGGCATAGCGCGTCTTTCCGATGGTGCGCAGGACAATCCCCACCACCGGCAAGCCGACGGCAGCGGCAAGCTGCATGGTAAACGTCTCGTAGGCGGGAAGATGCCGGTAATCCGCCAGTTCGAATTTCAGGATATGGCTGGAGGGAGCTTCCCCTTGCGGCAACAAATAGCGGCCATCGCGTATCAGTACCGGGCACTTGTTCTGGGCACCCGCCAGCGACAACCGCGGCCGCTCGTCCAGTGGACCGGCCGTGTAGATCTGGCCGCGCCGGGCGGCCAGCCGGCTCAAATCCTCTTCTGTCAGTGGACGGTAGTGCCACTCGCGGGACGGTGTCCGCTCCACGGGCAGGATCGAGAGCGCACCGGCACACTCACCACCGATGGCGCGCAACAGGTCGAAGTCCGTGTTCGGAAGTTTGAGGTCGCGGACAATCTGCTCGCGGACGCCGCCCTCGGGAAGCAGGTTGGCAAAAAACCGGTGGGCAATGCCCCCTTCTGGCGCGAATTCGCCGGTTGCCAGGGGCAGACTGCGGGAGATCGCGAAACCACCGGCGGCGGTCCAGGCCGCATCGTAACGAAAACCGATGGCGCCGACCGGGTTGCGCCAGAGTGTTCCGACGCGTTGCTGCTCGTACCAGACGTTGAGGTGATCGGCGTCAGTCACGAAGCCTCCTCACCACCCTTGTCATGCTGTAACACGGATACTGTTCGCCCGCGCGGCTGGACAACCACTTCCAGTCCCAGCGTGCGCAGCGCCTTCAGAACCTTGCCGATTTCCGCGGTCTCCTTTCCCCGTTCGAATTCGGACAGGAATCGCACACTGAGATTGGCGAGTCCGGATACCGTTTCCAGGGTCAATCCCCGCTGTTTGCGGTGGGCACGCACCAGGCGCCCGAGTTCTGCGGTGTTCCGGATAGCCCCGTAGGGAGTATCGTCCTTCGCCATAACCGCGCCCCAAAATGCACAGTACGGTAAAAAATAGCACGCGGGTCCACTTATGGCAATAAAAATATACAGTACGTGAAAAAAACTAGGGGCGCGCTCACGAATTCGCAGAAATTATCACGAACGGTATAAATAAATGACCAGGATATTTTGATGCGATCGCGAAGTGATCAATGCATAGAGGGGACGGATTCAAATCCGTCCCCCCCTTTTTTTTCCAATACCGCCTCAGAAACTCCGCGACAGGCTCAGCGTCCACTGGTTGCGGATATAGCTGTACAGGTCGCCGATGTTGGAGTCGTTGTAGGTACGCTCCCAGAAGAGATTGACCACCCAGTTTTTCAACAGGTCGTCCTCATCCTTGTACTCGTGCACCAGGCCGACGGTAGTGCGGTACTCGATATCGTCACGCGCCTTGTCGAACAGCGCATCGCGGCCATCGTACTGGAACACCGAGGCGCGCCCGCGCGCATAGGCGGAACCGTTGTGCCAGGTGTCGGTACTGATACCGGCGTTGAACTGGCCACCGAGGTAACCGAACTGGTCGTCGTCCGCGAAGAACTTGACGGCTCTCGCGCCTGCGGTCACGACCATCTTGCGGTTGTTGAAGTACTGGCCAAGGCTGAGACCGGTGGCGATATAGTCGCCTTCGCGCCCGTTGTCGATCTTGCGGTGGTAGGCGCGCCGCGTGTAGATCGCGTCCCAGGTTACTTCGCGGTTGTCGAACTGCCAGGTGACGGACGGGGTCAGGGAATTAAACCAGCCAAGTGCGTGGCCGCCCAGTTCCATGTAGTCGGAACGTACTTGCAGGGAAGCGCGCCAGTGACGCAGCATGAGCACGGCAGGACCGGTGCTGACACTGGCGACCGCCAGATCGAAGTCACCAAACTTGTTGTACTTGCGAGAGTAGACGCTCGCCCCGGTCTGCCAGACCAGCATGCCGGTGCGTTCGCCGATGTCGATGCGCTTGCCCGACTGGAACAGGTGGTCCAGCCCGGCGTTGACGACATAGGCGTTGTCGCTTTTCGCCAGCGAGCCGGGGGTCAGGCTCAGGTCGACATCGCCCACGCGGATCCTGGCATCGGAGGGTCCGACGTTGACATTGCTGTCGTGCATGACGCCCGCGGAAATAAACGGTTTGAAACTGTTTTTCTGGCCGAAGCGTTCGGAGTCGCGCTTCACCTGCGCCAGGAAGGCGAGAATGGTGACGCGCACTTCGGGCGGCGTGGCCGGGTTGTCCAGCACTTCCTTGGCAAGCTTCTCCGCCTCTTCATAACGCAGGGAACGGTAGTAGGCCAGCGCGAGTTCGAGCTTGGCGCGGTGCAGTTGTGGGTCGATATCGAGAATCTGGCTGAATGCCCGGATCGCGGACTTCAGGCGTTCTTCCTGCAAGGCAGTGAGTCCCTCGCGAAACTTTGCCTCGACCTCGGGATTCGGGCCTGTCGTTTGCGCCTGCGCAAATGGCTGCACGGCAAAGACCAGGGCCAGCCCAAGCATCGCCCCCTGGTATCGTTTTATGTTGGTTATAAGTTTTATTTTGGTTATCGCTTGAACCATGACGCTTCCCCGGTTAGTTTTATGACTTGCGTTTCCGGCCCCATTTCGTGTTCCCGGAACCTGTGGATATTAAAAGAGTTGATTTGCAAACACAATTGAACACCCGCTCGCTACTGTATCTGCCTGTGCTGGCGCTCGTCATAATGGCGCAGTTTTGCGGCACGGCGGCAGCGGCGCGAACGCCGTTCCCGAACAATCTTTTCGGCTACAGCCAGTCGCTGCAGTCCGATACGGCTATTTTCGGCCAGTGGGTGCAAGCACTTGAGCGGCATATACTTATCGATATACCCGAAGGCGACTGCGACAGCACGACGCTGAACCGCTGCCACTTGCGCAACTGGCTGGCGTTTCTCGAAACCCTGCGTTCGCGGCCGTTCGCCGAGCAACTGGATGCCGTCAACCGCTACGCCAACCAAAAAGACTATGTGCTGGACATCGACAACTATGGTGTCGAGGACTACTGGGCGGTACCGAAGGAGTTTCTGTACAACAACGGGGACTGCGAGGACTACGCGATCACCAAAATGTTCTCGCTGCGCTGGCTGGGGTTTCCGACCGATGAACTGCGCATTGTCGTTTTGCAGGACACCAACCTGCGCATCCCGCACGCGGTGCTGGCGGTGGCGGATCACGATGACATACTGATTCTGGACAACCAGATCCAGGAGGTGATATCGCACCGCAAAATCGTGCATTATGCACCGGTGTATTCAATCAACGAATCGCACTGGTGGATTCACCTGCACAACTGACCCGGACGCGCACCGCCCTTGAACCAGACCGACACCAAGCCGATCCGTAACGGCATCCTGATTCTCGTCGCCATACTGCTGGTCGGCGGTTTTCTCATCAATGCCTATGTCGACAGGGAACGTCAGCGCGACCTGGACGACTGGGCGATCCGCCTCGGCCTGGTTGCGGAGACCCACGTTGAAGCCATCGAGGGCTGGCTCGAGACGCAACGCAAATCACTCGACGAGCTGGCCAACAACGCTTCGATACAACTCTACCTGTGGCAGTTGTCGCAACGCGAACCGAACGATGGTACGGCCGAACCCGCGCAACTGACCTACCTGCGCAACCTGATTATCGCCAGCGCCGAGCGCTATGGCCTCACCCCTGACACGGAACAACCCGCCATCCCCGCCAATCTGCCGCAACGCCACGACACCGGGCTCGCCCTGTTCGACGACAACCGGCGCCTGGTCGTGGCCACGCGCGGCATACCCGAAATCGGCAATGTGTTTCGTCAGGCGATCGACAAGGCGCTGCAAACGGGTAAGGTGAGTTACAGCGAACTGGTGACCGACCCGCACGACCGTGTCCTGTTCGGTATCGCCGTGCCGGTGCCGGTGGTGATCGGCGCCGACACCGGAAAGAAACACGCGGGCGTGGTGTTCGCGGTGTACAACGCGGCGCACACGCTGTACCCCCTCCTCAAGCGCGGCGTGCCGGTCGGCCCGGGCAACGAATCGTTGCTGGTCACGAAACGGGACACCCAGGTGGTCTACCTGTCACCCACCGCCCCGGGCGGTATCCCGACACGCAAGTCGCTGCCGCTCGACCGCAGCGGACTGGCGGCGGCGGCAGCGGTCATGCAGCCCGGCCAGTTTGGCGAATTCACCAACTACCGGGGTGAAACGGTACTGGCCATCAGCCGGCCGCTGCGCTCCCTGCCGTGGGTGCTGGTCGAGGAAGTCAGCGCCACCGGGGCACTGCAGGAATCCGACCGGCACCGCCGCTCGCTGGTGGTGAACTTCTCCTTGCTGCTGTTCGTCATCGCCGCCATTCTGATCGCCGCCTGGTGGCACGGCAGCAGTGTGCGAGCCCGCCGGGACGCCGATGAACTTCGCGCCAAGACCCACCAACTGCAGAACCAGACCGAACTGCTGCGCGCGGTGACCGACAATACCGAGGCACACATCCTGCTGCTTGACGAACAACAAAAGGTTCTGTTTGCCAATAATCTCATTGCGCGCTCGACCGGCGCCACGCCGCAGGAGTTGATCGGCAACACCCTCACCGGTGTGCTGGGGCCGGCCAACGCCGCCCCGCTGCTCCAGCTTGTGGAGCAATTGAAACAGGATCGCAACACGCGTCATTGCACGCTGGATATGACGCTGGACGATGAAACGCGGACCTTCCAGTGCTCGCTGGTTCCGGTCGATCGCGTGGGCAAACGCGACAATGCCATCCTGGTGGTGCTGCACGACATCACCGAACTGCAACAGGCACAACAGAAACATGCCAGGCTGCTGCGCCGGCTGGTGGCGACGCTGATGCACGTCGTCGACCTGCACGACCCCTACTCCGCCGACCATACCGCGCGCATGGTGGTGGTCGCCAACGCGGTGGGACGCGAACTCGGGCTCGACGAGCAGCAGCGGCAATCACTCGACCTGGCCGCCAATCTGGCTAACCTGGGCAAGATATTCGTACCGCGCGAGATTCTCACCAAGGTCGAACCGCTCACCGAAGCCGAACAGACACTGCTGCAGCGTCACGTGCAGTTTGGCGTGGAGCTGCTGGAGGATCTTGATTTCGACGGCCCGGTGCTGGATACCATACGCCAGAAGCAGGAGCACATGGATGGCAGTGGATATCCCAACCATCTGAGTGGCGACCAGATCATCCTGACCGCGCGCATACTCGCGGTAGCCAATGCCTTCGTGGCACTGGTCAGTCCACGCGCCTACCGCAACGCGGTCAGTATCGAGGAAGCTCTCGACCAGCTACTGAAGGAAGCCGGCAGCAAGTACGACCGCCACGTGGTGGCAGCCCTGTTCCACGTCGCCGAGAACCGCAGCGACTGGTCGGAGTGGACCAGCGAGCCGGAATGACAGTTAAGGAACCTGATTAATTCATATTTTACGTCATTGCGAGCGTAGCGCGGCAATCTCCAACAGTTTGGTGCCGGACCCAAAGAGATTGCCGCGCTTCGCTCGCAATGACGGGTAGTGAGTTAACTCCCACTCAGCCCGCGCAAGCGTGTCTGCATGTCGCGGTGGATGGCGACCAGCCGTTCACGGTTCTGTGGTGGTAGCGCGTCCAGCGCCTTGACCCGCTCGCCAAAGTCCGCAGTCACCTCCAGCAGACGCCCGACACAGCGCGCGAGATCGGCACGCCGCAAACCGATATTATGCGTAAACCGTATACACGCCGCCTGCACGGGTTTGTCCTCGTCCGGGTGTTCGCCGTATTCGCCGAACGGTACCGCGCACAGCATGTTGTGCATGCTGTAGGCGCGCATCGGCGTCGGATCATAGACCGGCGAGAAGCGCGCCTCGCCCATTGCGCCGATCAGCGACAGGTTTTCCAGGTGCAGATCACCGTTGCCCGTGAGCAATGCCAGCAACATGCGCTCCAGCAAGTGAATGCGTGCTTCTCTTTTATCGGCGACCAGCAACGGATCGGCCAGGTCGATAACCTTGCCGATGCGATCCAGTGAACCATCGGTGTGCCGGACGATGTCCCTGGCACCGGATGCCAGTAGTGAATACAGGCTTTCCATGGGCAACGGATTACCCCCGGCATCGCGGTCGAAGCGCTCCACCGCCAGCGCCGGCAGCCCGCCGACTTCGGCAAACCAGTAGCGCGGCGTCTCGAACCCGGCCTCGCGATGCACATCCAGGGCCAGCGCTTCGAGCGCGGCAAGCCCGGGGTAGGCCTGGGTACGCTCTATTTTCAGCACCACATCGATGCGGTCGTTACGCGCGACGCGATTGGGCAGACTGATGCGCCCGTCCCAGCCTTCGGCCGGTATCGCCACCAGCAGTTTGGGGATGGCGCCGCCGACCGACGGGGTCGGTCCCAGGCTTTCGAGAATGAAGCGCGCGTCGGCGTCCAGCCAGGAAATCATGTCCTTCAGCGAGAAACCGAAGCGATCACCGATCGGCACCAGCGGGCCGCTGTCGTCGCTGTCGTACCAGCGCCGCGCGGCATCGTCGTCGGCGAACACGTCGACGTGCCCGATACCGCCGTGCCCGGTCTGCGCCAGCAGGGCCAGGTCGGCCTCGAAACCGCTGCCGGGCTCGATGCCTTTTTCACGCAGGAACGCCAGCATCAGCTTGCGCTGAAAATTCTGTTCATCGGCCGGCGGGATCAGGGCGCGAAAACGCGGGTGCAGGGATCCGCTCTGGTGGTGAACGATGGTTGTGTCCGCAAACAGTTGCGGCGCGTACACCAGGCTCAGCCCGGGAACGCCGCTGTCGACAAATTCCGGCGCATAGGTGAAGCGCGCATCGGCGTCGGTGACATAGAGACTGCCCATTTTCACGGGCTGCCCGCCGGCACGCGTCCAGATACTGAGCTGCACGTCGCGCATCAGAACAGATCACCCCGCGTCAGCTTTTCAGTGAAGTCGCTGTCGGGCACCAGTGTCAGCCTTAGTCCTGCCGCCGCTGCCAGCCGTGCCAGCGTGCCGAGATCCGCACGCCCGGTGCGTTTGATGCGGGAAATGCTCGAATCCGGCACCGAGGCACGCTCGGCCAGTTCGCCCTGTGACCAGCCGCGATCCCGCGCCTGACGAAGAATATCGTGCATCAGGCTCGCCGCGAGGCTGTCGTGTTTTTCAACGGATATTGTCATCACTAACAAGTATACACTAAATTATAAATTGTCAATTACGACAAATAATATTAGATCAAGTCGTTTATTAGCGTAACTGCTAATTTTTAGGCGCCTGACTGCCTGACCACATCCGAACAGGTCGGGATTACCATGCTGCCAGAGAACGGATTACTGGGACTGGCGACGCTGACGGCGGCGCTGACGGATCTTGTAGAGCGTGATTACCGGACCGGAGATGACGTAGAGGAGAAAACCGAAGAACAGCACGCTGGGCGGGTGGCTGGATATCACCACGAACACCACGACGGTGAGGACCAGTGCCACGAACGGCACGCGGTTCTTGAAATCGATTTCCTTGAAACTGTAGTAGCGTATGTTGCTCACCATCAACGCCCCGAGGGTGGCAGCCAGTACCGCACCGACCATCCACATGTCCTCGCCGCTGAGGCCGTTGTCTTCGCTGAACCAGACCAGCCCGGCCAGCACGGCCGCCGCCGAAGGACTGGGAAGCCCCTGGAAGTATTGTTTGTCGGCGCTGCCGGCCTGGGTGTTGAAACGCGCCAGCCGCAAGGCGGCACCGGCGGTGTAGACAAAGGCGGAAAGCCAGCCGAGCTTGCTCCAGATCCAGCCCTGCTCGAGCATGCTGCGCAGCGCCCACTCGAACACGATCAGCGAAGGCGCAAGCCCGAAGCACACCATGTCTGACAGACTGTCGTATTGCACGCCGAACTCGCTCTGGGTGTTGGTCAGCCGCGCAACGCGGCCATCGATGCCGTCCATCACCATGGCCACGAAAATGGCAATGGCAGCCGCCTCGAAGTTGCTGCTCATGGCCGCGACGATGGCATAAAACCCGGCAAACAACCCGGCTGTG
Organism: uncultured Thiohalobacter sp.; assembly: GCA_964433205.1. Classification (GTDB taxonomy): domain Bacteria; phylum Pseudomonadota; class Gammaproteobacteria; order DSM-19610; family DSM-19610; genus Thiogranum. The sequence goes on from CAYSRA010000040.1 coordinate 17,494, forward strand.
GTAAACAGATTGGGAAGGAGATAAATGCCCCGGCGGCGGGGGCGGACCTGCTGTTCATCGTCCATACGATTAACCGGGCATCGCGCCTACTTGTGGACCAGAAGGGCTATTACATCAGATCCGGCCTTGACGTGCGAGCCGGGCTTGACCTGCACACGGCTGTTCGGCGGCAAATAGATTTCAATTTCCCCGCCCATGGGGATGTAGCCGCAACGCTGCCCCTGCCCAACGCGCTCACCGATGCCCACGTAACAGCGTGGCAGACTGTGCAGCGGCCCCCGGTGCATCACAATTACCAGGTCATCGCCTTCATCGGTTTTCAGCCACACGCCGTGCGGCTGATCCACGCCATCACCACCGCGCGGCGGCTCCAGCACCTTACCTTCGACCGGGCTGCGCGTGCTGTACACACCGATATGGCTCATGTCGATCGTGACACGTTTGGCTTCACGATCGAGGTAGGGGTCCCTGACCGTCTCCACTGCCGTGATCACGCCATCGGCGGGACTTACCACGGCCAGCGGACTGGCGGGGATTTCACGGTCCGGATCACGGTATAAATAGATAATGAACAGGCACGCCAGCCACAACGGCAGCGACCAGGTCCAGCCCGCCAGGTTCACGACCAGCAGGCCGACAGCGGCGACTACCAGGAACGGCAGCCAGCCGGCACGGGAAAAATAGGGATAACGGCCTGTCGCCATGGCGTGGGGCTCGGAAAGAAAGCGGGGCTGCAATGCAGCCCCTGCCGGTTATAGGTTAGTTGACTTTTTTGTCGACGATCTTGTTGTCACTGATCCATGACATCATGCTACGCAGCTTTTCACCGACATGCTCGATCTGGTGCTCGCGGCCCAGACGACGCTTGGCCTTCAGCGTGGCGGCACCGGCCTGGTTCTCGAGGATGAACTCGCGCGCGAACTCGCCGTTCTGGATTTCGGTCAGGATGCGCTTCATTTCCGCCTTGGTTTCATCGGTAATGACGCGCGGGCCGCGGGTCAGGTCACCGTACTCGGCGGTGTTGGAAATGGAGTAGCGCATGTTGGCGATGCCGCCCTCGTACATCAGGTCGACGATCAGCTTGAGTTCGTGCAGACACTCGAAGTAGGCCATCTCCGGTGCATAACCCGCTTCGGTCAGGGTTTCAAAACCGGCCTGCACCAGCGCCGTGGCGCCGCCACACAGTACCGCCTGCTCGCCGAACAGGTCGGTCTCGGTCTCTTCCTTGAAAGTGGTCTCGATGACGCCGGCACGACCGCCGCCATTGGCAGAGGCGTAGGACAGGGCAATGTCTTTTGCCTTGCCGCTGGCATCCTGGAACACCGCAATCAGTGACGGCACGCCGGCGCCCTGGGTGTAGGTGGAACGCACCAGGTGGCCCGGACCCTTGGGGGCGATCATGATCACGTCCAGATCAGCGCGCGGCTCGATCTGTTCGTAGTGGATGTTGAAACCGTGCGCAAACGCCAGCGCGGCGCCCTTCTTGATGTTGGGCTCGATCTTGTCGCGGTACAGTTTGGCCTGGTGCTCGTCGGGTGCAAGGATCATCACCACGTCGGCGCCCTTCACGGCGTCCTCGATGCTCTTGACGGTCAGCCCGGCATTCTTCGCCTTGGCTTCCGAGATCGAGCCTTCACGCAGACCGACGGTAACATCCACGCCGGAGTCCTTGAGGTTGTTGGCGTGGGCGTGGCCCTGCGAACCGTAACCGATGATGCTGACCTTCGAACCCTTGATGATGGAGAGGTCTGCGTCCTTGTCATAATAGATGTTTAGTGCCATAGCTGTGTACCCTGACTGGATTTCAAAAATTCGTTCAAACATGCAAGGCGCGTTCACCGCGCGCAATGCCCGTCACACCCGAGCGCACCACTTCAATGATGTCGCTGGCGTTGATTGCTTCGATAAAGGCGTCCAGCTTGCTGCCGGTGCCTGTCACCTCGATGGTGTAGAGGGTGTCGGTCACGTCGATGATGCGGCCGCGGAAAATATCCGCCATGCGCTTGATCTCTTCGCGTCCGTCGCCCACGGCGCGCACCTTGATGAGCATCATCTCGCGCTCGATGTGCTCGCCCTCGCACATGTCCATCAGCTTCACCACGTCGATCAGTTTGTTCAGCTGCTTGGTGATCTGTTCGATGATCTGGTCGGTGCCGGTGGTGACCAGCGTCATGCGCGACAACGACGGGTCCTCGGTTGCCGCCACCGTCAGCGACTCGATGTTGTAACCGCGCGCGGAGAACAACCCGGCCACCCGCGACAATGCGCCAGCCTCGTTTTCCATCAGTATGGAGATGATATGCCGCATGACTACACCAGTATCATTTCATTCTGACCGGCACCGGCCGGGATCATCGGATAGACGTTTTCGTTCGGGTCGATCAGGAAGTCCATGAATACCAGACGATCCTTCAGTTTCATTGCTTCCTTCAGCGCGCCCTCGACGTCCTCCGGCCTTGTGATCTGCATGCCGACGTGCCCATAGGCCTCGGCCAGCTTGACGAAGTCCGGCAGCGATTCCATATACGACATCGCGTAACGCCCCTGGTAGAAGAATTCCTGCCACTGCCGCACCATGCCGAGGAAACCGTTATTCAGGTTGATGATCTTGATCGGCAGGTTGTACTGCAGGCAGGTCGACAACTCCTGGATGCACATCTGGATACTGCCTTCACCGGTAATACAGGCCACGGTACTCTTCGGGTGCGCGATCTGCACGCCCATCGCCGCCGGCAGGCCAAAGCCCATGGTGCCCAGGCCACCGGAGTTGATCCAGCGGTTGGGCTTGTCGAACTTGTAGAACTGCGCGGCGAACATCTGGTGCTGACCGACGTCCGAGGTCACGAAGGCGTTGCCCTTGGTCACCTTGTACAGCGTCTCGACCACCGCCTGCGGCTTGATGTGCTCGCTGTCGGTGCTGTACTTCAGGCAGTCCATGGCGCGCCATTCCTCGATCTGTTTCCACCAGGCCTTGAGCGCCGCCGCGTCGGGCTTCGCCTTGCCAGCCTTGAGCTGGTCGATCATTTCTTTCAGCACCTGGTCGACCGGGCCGACGATGGGCACGTCCACTACCACGTTCTTGGAAATGCTGGCCGGATCGATATCGATGTGAATGATTTTCGCGGTCGGACAGAATTTTTCAATATTGCCGGTCACACGGTCGTCGAAGCGCGCGCCGATCGCGATCAGCACGTCGCAGTTATGCATCGCCATGTTGGCTTCGTAGGTACCGTGCATGCCCAGCATGCCGACAAACTGGCGGTCCGTGGCGGGATAGGCACCGAGCCCCATCAGCGTATTGGTGATCGGAAAGCCCAGCGTTTTGGTCAGTTCCACCAGCTGCTTGCTGGCGTTGCCCAGTACCACGCCGCCGCCGGTGTAGAGCATGGGGCGCTTCGCCGCCAGCATCAGCTCCATCGCCTTCCTGATCTGGCGCGGGTGACCCTTGCTGACCGGATTATAGGAACGCATCTTCACGTGTTTCGGATAATGGAACTCCGCTTTCAGCGTGCTGACATCCTTGGGGATATCCACCACTACCGGGCCGGGGCGGCCGGTGGTCGCCACATAGAAGGCCTTGCGGATGGTCAGCGCAAGATCCTTCACGTCCTTGACCAGGAAGTTGTGCTTCACGCACGGGCGGGTGATGCCGACGTTGTCGACTTCCTGGAAAGCGTCGTTGCCGATCAGTGCGGTCGGCACCTGGCCGGCGAACACCACCAGCGGGATGGAATCCATGTAGGCGGTGGCGATACCTGTCACCGCATTGGTCGCGCCAGGGCCCGAGGTGACCAGCACCACGCCGGGGCGCCCGGTGGAGCGCGCGTAACCGTCGGCCGCGTGGGTCGCAGCCTGCTCGTGACGCACCAGGATGTGCTCAACCTTGTCCTGCTGGTCGAATGCATCATAAATCGGCAACACCGCCCCACCGGGATAGCCAAACACGTGTTTGACCCCCTGTTTTTCGAGGCAGCGTACGAAAATTTCCGCGCCAGTCAGCTCCACCTGTTTTCTCTCCCGGGTGCAGGCAAAAAATTAAATACCAGAAAAAAAGCCCGTATATCGGGCACATGCACAAAAGTGCTGATTCAGAACTGGCTAATACTGCCATCGTTTCTGACCAGAATCCAGACCTGATTCCGATGAAAGTGCGCACACCGCTCAACGTTTTTGTGTCGCGGCCGTGAACCCTTTACTTGCCGACCCGTTATCGGCGTGGTAAGTATCTGAAATACAGCGACAACCGAGGGGGCTCGCATGATCATTCGCACACTTATCAGCACAATCCTGCTGCTGGCCATGACCGGTGCCCAGGCGGCCATGTACAAATGGAAAGACGAGCAGGGCAATGTTCAGTTCGGTCAGTTCCCGCCGGCCGGCGTCAACGCCGAACAAATGAAACCACCACCTCCGCCCGCCAGCCGTCCCGACAGTAACCGCCCCACACTGCAGGAACGCGTCAAGACGCTGGAAGAGCACAAGGCCGAGGAACGGAAGCAAACCGCGGCGGCGCAGCAGGAGCGGGAGAAAGCCGCGCAAATCGAACAGAACTGCAAGAATGCCCGCGAATCCATCAAACACCTGGAACTCGGCGGAAACCGTCTTTACCGCATGCCGGACGGCACCTTCAAACGCTTCGACGCGGAGGAGAAGCAGCGCCGCATCAATAAATCAAGAAAATATATTACCGAGAACTGTTCATAACACCAGAGACAGCGACGAAGGAGAGCCTCCATGCCATTGCTGAAAATCGAGACCAATGCACCCCTCTACACCGACACGGTGCAAACCCTGCTGACCCGCGCCTCGACAACCGTTGCCGAACTGCTGGGCAAACCCGAGCGCTACGTCATGGTCAGCCTCGAACACAATGCCAATATGCTGTTCGGCGGCAGCGACGAGCCGCTGGCTTACGTGGAGTTGAAAAGCATCGGCCTGCCGACGTCGCAAACCGCTGATCTCTCACATGCCCTCACCGACCTGCTCGGACAGACCCTGGACCTGCCCGCCGACCGCGTCTATATCGAATTCGCCGACGCAGCACGAAACATGTGGGGGTGGAACGGCGGCACCTTCTAGGACACCCCACCGAACGAGCCGTGCAGCGGGGGACAGCCCTTTCCGGCGCCTTGCGCATGCCTGCGCCGAAGCGGGAAAGGGCTGTCCCCCGCTGCATGGCGTTTCGAAGCCACAGACTCCCCCGTCTGTACTCCCCCCTTACCCCCCGCTACAATCCCGCGCCTGATCCCAACATATTGATGACACC